>JAIFKL010000162.1 GCA_020049595.1 Desulfobacteraceae bacterium | reverse complement strand
TGACAGACTTATATCTTAAATATGAGCCGTGTCAAGAACTTATCATAGAATTTGAATCATTTGATTTTTTTTTAAAGATAGCATACAATAACGAATTGAGAATTGAGAATTGAGAATTGTCCGGAGTGCTAAAATGCCTGATCTTAATAAAATCGGTTTAGCTTTCCTTTGCTGTGCTAAAATTTCGCTCCGCTCATTTCAGCACTCCGGAAATGCGGTCCGAAGCGGTCCGGAGTGCTGAAATGAGCCGCAAGGCGAAATTTTAGCATTTCAGCACTCCGGAGTCTTTGCGAGAGATTTATTATTGAAAATTGATATAAAATCGAAAATGTTTATTACTTTTATTCACATAGCGGCAGCCGCAATATTCCTGCTTTTTTCCGTTCCGGCTCATGCACAGATTGACGGGGCTTCATTTTTCAGCGATGATGTGAATCTCCCCTGGAATATTTCCGCCGATGAAATTGAATATGACCAGAAAGCCAATCAGTATTCCGCAATAGGGAATGTAACCATCATCAAAGAAGACAGAAAACTCAAGGCTGATCTGGTCCGTTTTGACCACAACAGCATGAAAGCTGTTGCGGAAGGGCATGTCGTGATGACAGTCGGAGCGGATATTCTGAACGGGGAACGAATCGAAATTGATTTAAAAACAGAAACCGGCGTTATACATGACGCCGATATTTTTCTCAAACAGAACCACTTTTATATAAAAGGTAACAAAATTCAAAAGACGGATAAAAACACTTACACTGCCGAGACAGCGAGCATTTCTTCCTGTGAGGGCGAAACGCCAGCGTGGAAGCTCACCGGAAGAAACCTGCGGGTGACCATCGAAGGCTACGGTGTTGTGAAACATGCCACCTTTTGGGCAAAAGATATTCCCTTGGTTTATATACCTTTTTTTATCTTTCCGGTCAAGCAGAAACGCCAGACCGGCTTGCTGCTTCCGCAGATGGGATATTCGGACCGGAAAGGCGCGGAATATCATCAGCCCCTTTTCTGGGTCATTGACGATCAGTCAGACGCCACCCTGTATTTTCACCACATGGGAACACGGGGAAACAAAATCGGTCTGGAATACCGCTATGTTTCAGATGCACAGTCAAAAGGCGCGATGATGCTTGATTTTTTCAATGACGACAAAACAGACGACGGCGCAGCCGAAAACAGCCGGAAATGGGGATACGAAGAAGACGCCGTGACCCGCCCGAATACAGACCGTTACTGGTTCAGAATGAAACATGATCTGGCGCTGCCTGCCGATTTTTTTGCCACGCTTGATATTGATATGGTCAGCGATCAGGATTATCTTCACGAATTTAGGGACGGTTACAGCGGATTCAGCGAGACCAAAGCGTATTTTAACGAGGTCTTCGGCAGGGAAATTGAGGATTACAATGATCCGGTGCGGGTGAACCGCCTGAATGTGAAAAAAAACTGGTCTGACGCATACAGCATGAACGCCGGCGCGTGGTATTACGACAATGTTATCAGCAGGCGATTGGCGGATACGGACAGCACTTTGCACAAACTGCCTTTTATCAGCGTGGATTCCGTAAAACAGCAGATTTCGGGAACGCCGTTTCTCTGGCAGCTTGATTCCGAATACACTTATTTTTACAGGGAAGACGGCGCAAAAGGACATCGGACCGATATTCATCCGCGGGTTTCTCTGCCCGGAAAGATTAAAAATTATCTTTTTGCCGAAGCTTCGCTGGGTTTTCGCGAAACTTTGTGGTATTCAGATGTTTATGAAAATGCGCTGTCGGAAAAAGACCGGACAGATACCCGTGAACTCTATGATATTAAATTGGATATTTCTTCAAATCTTTTCAGGATGTTCGAGATGGAAAGCGGCGGCAGGGTTAAACATACCGTCATTCCTCAGATGGTTTATGAATATATTCCGGACAGCGATCAGAATGACAATCCCCTGTTTGATCCTGAAGACCGCATTGAGAAGAAAAATCTCATTACCTGTTCTCTTACCAATATTTTTATGGGACGCTCTGGCGATCCGGCGCAGACCGCAAAAGATGCGGCAGATTTTCAACCTTATCGGCAGTTCTGCCGCTTCAAGGTGGAGCAGAGTTATGACATCGCCGAAGCAAATGAATCAGACCCGTCCGAATGGAAAAATCAGGAAGAAAAACAGCCTTTTTCTCCGATATATGCCGAACTCGGACTCTATCCGAATGATTTTCTGGCAATGCAGGCGGATGCCCGATGGTCTCATTATGAAAACAGGCTGGAATCCTGCAATGCTTCCGTCAGCATAGAGAATGCACGGAAAGAGAGGCTTTTTGTGCAGTACCGCTATGCAAAAGACTGGCTTGAATCTGTTTACGCGGACATTCGGCTCAGATTGTCCGGGAGATTTTCGCTCTATTCCGATTATGAGCGAAATCTTCTTGACGGAAAAGAAATCAGAAGCAGTCTCGGCATCGTGTATGACGGAAAATGCTGGTCAGCAGATTTCCGGCACGCCAATGAAGAAGGAGACCGCAAATTTGCTTTTATGGTAAACCTTTACGGACTGGGAGGAATCGGAACCGCAAAATGACAAAAATAATACAACTGCGTCGGGCCTGGTACGCGCTGCATACCCGAAGCCGATTTGAAAATACGGTGAACGACCGCCTGCTGGGAAAATCCGTAGAGGTTTTTCTGCCCAAGACATTGGTCAGAAGCAAACGCGTTGACAGAAAAAAAATGATCCGTATCCCGCTTTTTGCCGGATACCTGTTTGTGAGAACGGACCTCAATCCCAAAGAGCATCTTGAAATTCTGAAAACAGCCGGCGCGGTGCATTTTGTCGGAAATTCGGAAGGTCCGATTCCGGTTTCTGATGAAAGCATTGAATCTCTCAAAATCATGGCAGCCAGCGACAAAGAAATTGTCACCGGCATTGAACTTCAGGAAGGGGACCCGGTGACGGTTATCCGGGGTCCGCTTGCAGGCATCACCGGCTTTTTTGTCCGATATAAAGGGGATACCGGCCGTGTGATTGTAAACATCAGCGCGCTGGGAAGATTTGCCGCGGCAGAGGTGGAAAAGGGCGATATTCAGGCTCTCCCCGAAATTTCATCAGATATATTGTCTTAACAGCTTGACTTCTTATTAAATTACGTTTAAATAGAAGCCCTAAGATGAAATTGCTGTGTTGTTTATTCTATTTTATTTAAAAAAGGAGCAGGTATGAATAAGCTGGAACTTATTGCCACCTTGAAAAACGAGGCAAACATTTCAAAAGCGGAAGCGGCAAAAATCGTTGAAATTTTTTTCGGGAACATGTCAGATGCGCTGGCAAAAGGAGAACGTGTCGAGATTCGGGGGCTGTGCAGTTTTTTTGTCAAAAATTATAAAAGTTATATCGGCAGAAACCCGAAAACCGGTGAAAAAGTTGAAATTACCCCCAAGAAGCTTCCCTTTTTCAAATGCGGAAAGGAATTGAAGGAACGCGTGGATTATGATCGGAAGGAAAAAAGAAAAGGCAACGGGAAGAAGTGAGACTTCGGTGAGCGCAGTCCGGTGAGCGCAGTCCGGTGAGCGCATCGTCACCGTGTATTTTTTATGGCTTATAACCCTCACAGATTGTTAGCAGCATTTCTTCGGAAAGGCACTGTCCCGCACGCGATACTGTTTACCGGTATCGAGGGGGTGGGAAAGCGAACCGCGGCTTTGAACTTTGCCATGTCCTGCAATTGTGAGAACGCGGGAGGGGGGCAGGAGAACTGTCCCTTGCCCCTTGCTCCCTGCCATACTTGCAGGTCATGCAAAAAGATTCTTTCCGGGAATCATCCGGATGTGAGCATGATTGAGCCTTCGGGACCTTTAATCCGGATCGCTCAGATTCGTGAAATTTGCCATACACTGGGAATGAAGCCGTATCAGGCAAGAATGCGCGCGGTCATCATTGCGGATGCCCATACCATGAATCCTGAAGCCGGAAACGCGCTGCTCAAACTTTTGGAAGAACCGCCGGATCGGACCATTCTGATACTGACTGCCATTCAGACCTCCGATCTTCTTCCGACCATTGTGTCCCGGTGTCAGCATATCCGTTTTCATCCCGCGTCGCAGGATCATCTTCGGAACCTGCTGACAGGGGAAAACCCGGGGTTTTCCGAAAAAACCGGTTTTCGCTGTCTTTCGGGAAAAGAGGCTGAAATTATTGCAAGACTGGCAAACGGGAGCTATTCCAAAGCCATTTCCATGAGCCGCAGCAACTGGATCCGCCGAAGGCAATGGCTGATGACCGAACTTGAATCGCTGTTTCTGTCAAAGCAGCGCGGCGATCCGCATTCTGCGGGCAGAGTGCTTGCTTTTGCGGAAAAGCTGTCAAAAAATAAGGAGATACTTCCCGAACTTTTGGAATTGACAAACACCTGGGTCAGAGACCTGATGATCTGCAAATATGATGCTGAAAAGATCATCAACAGGGATCTGGGGGATAAGATTCAGAATATATCCCGAAAAATGACCGCGGCAGATTTGCTTTCAAAAACAGAAGCGCTTCAGTCTGCCCAAAAAAAACTCAGGGCAAATGCCAATGTAAGGCTGACGATGGAGGCATTGGCGGTGCAACTGGCATGGTAAATCTGAACCACGAAAACAGGCATGACAAATTTTATGACCCTATTTTGCCTCTGTAGAACGGGTTTAAAACCCGTTTTACAACACACAAAATTGCCTCTGTAGAACGGGTTTAAAACCCGTTTTACAACACAAAAAAATTATGGGTGAAATCCATAGTACAGAATCAATGCGGTCAGGTAACAGGATACAGACAAATAACAAATGACAAACACAGATAACGAGCAGCAGACAGACGGCAGCGATCACCTGTACGCAGTTGTGAGCGATGAGGAACACGCGCCACCAGATGACGGCGAACAGCAGATGAGTGTCAGCGATCAGTTGGCAGCGTTTTACGGCAAGGAACAGGCGGCAACTGGCGACGAACAGCAAATACAGTCCTCGGACCTTTACAGTGAGGAGCAGGGCTCGGCAGAGGACGAAAAACCGGCACCCAGAGTTGTCGGTATCAGATTCAAGCCCGCAGGGAAAGTCTATGATTTTGATCCGGGCCTGTTTGTTCTGAATCAGGGAGATCATGTGATCGTGGAAACCGAGGAAGGGCTTGTGCTGGGATTAGTTGCGGTCCCTCCCATGCTTCTTGAAGAAAGAAAAAAAAGCGATTCCGAATCCCGTATTTATAAAAAAGTCTTTCGGCTCGCAGGCGAAAAAGATTTCGAGCAGAGAGAGAAAAATATCGGGATGGAAAAAGCAGCATACAATTTCTGTGTGAACTGCATCAGAGAACTTCAGCTTGACATGAATCTTTTTTCTGTTGAATCCACTTTTGACGCGGGCAAGCTGACGTTTTTTTTCACATCTGACGGCCGCGTGGATTTCCGGGAATTGGTCAAGGTTCTGGTCAAGGAATTTCATACCCGCATAGAGATGCGTCAGGTGGGCATACGCAATCAGGCAAAAATGTGCGGGGGCATGGGAAGATGCGGGCGTGAAATCTGCTGTTCGGCCTTTCTGGAAAAATTTGAGCCGGTTTCCATCCGTATGGCAAAAGAACAGAATCTGTCTTTAAACCCCACCAAAATTTCAGGACTCTGCGGCAGGCTGATGTGCTGTCTGACGTTTGAAAATGAAACCTATATGGCATTGAGGGAAAAATTTCCCGGAATCGGTCAGACTGTCAGAATTCCCGACGGAACCGTAGGAAGAATCATCCGTCATAATGTGATATGCAGCCGGGTCGGGATCCGGATAGACGAGACGAAGGAAGTAGAGATAGATTTGAATGAAATCAGTATTGTAGGGTGAGGGGTTCGTGGTGAGGGGTGCGGGGGCTTTTCCCCTAACCTCTCACCTCTGACCTCGAACCTCTTATACCATGGAGAAAAAAATGTCTGAATCGAAAATATTTTATATCACAACGCCGATTTATTATGTAAATGCAAGACCCCATCTGGGTCACGCTTATACAACCATTGTCGCGGATGTCACCAACCGCTTTCATTCCATGCGCGGGGAAGAAACTTTTTTTCTTACCGGAACAGACGAACACGGCGACAAAATCATACGCGCCGCAAAAAACGAAAACATGAGTCCCAGAGAATATGTGGATAATATCAGCGGGCTTTTCCGGGCGCTTTGGCCCGAACTGAACATCAGATACAATCATTTTATCCGAACCACAGACCCTTCGCACATTGCGGTGGTGGAGCAGGTGCTTGCCGAAATTTATGATGCCGGCGACATTTATTTCAGCGAATACGAAGGGTTATACTGTTTCGGATGCGAGCGTTTCTACATGGAAAGGGAACTCGTTGACGGCAAATGTCCCGACCATCAGACCGAGCCGGAAGTCATCAAAGAATCGAATTATTTCTTCAAGATGAGCCGCTATCAGGACTGGCTGATTGACCACATTCAGAAAAATCCCGATTTTATCCGTCCCGAAAGATATAAAAACGAAGTCCTGTCTTTTCTGCGGGAGCCGCTGGAAGATTTGTGTATTTCCCGCCCCAAAACCCGCCTTCAATGGGGAATCACCCTGCCTTTTGACAAAGATTATGTGACATACGTATGGTTTGACGCGCTGTTAAATTATGTTTCCGCACTGGGATATCCTGACGGAGAACTGTTTCACAAATTCTGGCCCCACGTTCAGCACATTGTGGCCAAAGACATTTTAAAGCCCCACGGTATTTACTGGCCCATCATTCTCAAAGCTGCGGGCATTCCGGTTTATAACCGCCTCAATGTTCACGGATATTGGAATGCGGACCAGAACAAGATGTCCAAAAGTCTGGGAAATGTCATCGAACCGCTTCAACTGAAAAATATTTACGGATTGGACGCGTTCCGCTTTTTTCTGATGCGGGAAATGGCATTCGGGCTGGATTCCAATTTCAGCGAAAGCGCATTGGTGCAACGCATCAACGGGGATTTGGCAAATGATCTGGGAAATCTTTTTTCCAGAGTGCTTGCAATGGTTCACAAGTATTTCAAAGGCGTGATACCGGAGGCGGATCCGAATGTGGAACAGGAATTGCAGTTCGGCGGATTAAGCCTGAAAACCGAAGCCTCAAAAGCAATTGCCGAATTTGAGGAAAGCATGGATTCTTTCGCTTTTCACAAGGCGCTGATGGCAGTATGGGAATTTATCGGTCACATGAACAAATACGTTGACGTGACCGCGCCCTGGGAGCTTGCAAAGAAAAAATCGAGCAGAAAAGAATTGGAAGTGGTGATCAGCAATCTGCTTGAAGGACTCAGGATTATATCCGGTCTGATTTATCCCGTCATGCCCGACACAGCTTTTGCCATGCAGAAATATATGGGCGCGGACCCGGAATCGCCGGTAAAAATTTCTTTGCCCTCGGGGGAGAAGAACATCAAGCCTTTTTATCATTTTGAAGTGCTGAAAACACCGAAAATGATGGTCCCCGGTACAACGATTCCCAAATCTGTTCCGCTCTTTCCCCGCATCGCCTTTGCAAATAAAGACAAAGACTCAGCCGATGCGGATGCGGGCGAACCGCTTCTCAAACCGGAAATCAAGCCGGAAATCGCGATTGAAGTTTTCGGACAGGTTGATCTCCGGGTCGCCACCGTGCTTCATGCGGAACCTGTTCCCAGAGCCAAAAGGCTGATGAAGCTTGAAGTGGATATGGGAGAAAAAAGAACGGTGGTCGCCGGCATTGCCGAAAGCTACAGCCCCGAAGAATTAATCGGCAAACAGGTGATTGTGGTGGCAAATCTCAAGCCTGTGAAACTGATGGGCGTGCTGTCCAACGGCATGGTGATCGCGGCTGTTGACGAACATGGGAGGGCGCTGAATAAAACCTCACCCCCCGGACCCCTCTCCTTTGGAGAGGGGTCCGGGGGGTGAGGTGGGGGTTTTGTGAAAAACGGAAACGGCTATCTGGGGAAACAGATGAAAAAAAGAACGTCGCTTCAACATTCCCGGCATCTTATATCTTCATATTCTCAGCAGAGACGGTATTCTCAGTTGAATTTGAAAAAGACAGGGACATGGAAAGAAAACCCGTCAAAAGAAGCATCCTTGAGCAAAAAACTCCGTAAATATGCAATGACGCTGATTTTTTTATTTATTATGATTTGCGGCATCCCCGGGCGGGCGGTATATGATCCCATACACTCTTTTCCCGAAGATTTCCTGACATCATCGGTCCCGAAGGAATTTGACGGAAAAAAAGAAAAAAGAAATCTTTTCCGTTCTGATATGACCGGCAGGCTTATCGGCAAAAAGGAAATTCAGACCATACTCAGCAGCAAAGCCTTTGTGAATCTTACGGAAAAAAATTTTGATCTCGTTTCCGGCGGATACCGTTTTCATATTGAAACAACGCTTGATATGCCCTTGCAGAACTGTGTCCTGAAGCATTTGGACTATACCGCGGTCCGTTACATCGGCATCGTGGCAATGGAACCTTTTACGGGAAAAGTGTTGGCTATGGTCGGCTTTGACAAAGACAATCTTTACAACAACGCGTGTACGGATAACAAATTTCCTGCGGCAAGCGTCTTTAAAATCATCACGGCTGCGGCAGCCATTGAATCCTGCGGCTTTGATTCCGATTCGGAGATCACATATATGGGGCGGAAGCATACCCTGTATAAGTCTCAGTTGAAAGACAGTATCAGGCGGAGAAAGACCAACCGGATAACGCTGAGAGACGGTTTTGCCCAGTCTGTGAATCCGGTGTTCGGAAAGATCGGCGTGGATCATCTGGAAAGAATGACCCTTGAAGCTTATGCCGAAGCCTTCGGATTCAATCGTGAAATTGCATTTGAGATTCCGCTGCTGCCCAGCATGGTCTTTGTGTCGGATGACACGTTTCACCGCGCGGAAATCGCCAGCGGATTCAACCGTGAAACCACCATATCCCCGCTTCACGGCGCGCTGATGGCAGCGGCAATCATGAACGGCGGCAGACTTGTGGAACCGATTCTCATTGAGCATATCACAGATGACGCGGGGCAAGTGCTTTATCAGAGCCGGGTGGTCATGCTGAATCAGGCAATCAGTCCTCAGGCTTCTGAAATTATGAATGATCTGATGCAGGCAACCGTGGAATCAGGAACATGCAGAAAAGCTTTCAAAGGTTTCCGGGAAGATGATATTCTCTCGAAACTCAATATCGGGGGCAAGACCGGAACCATTGACAGCCCGGATCACAATATCCGGTATGACTGGTTTGTGGGCTTTGCCGAGGAAAAAGAGGGAGCGGAGAAAATTGTCATCAGCGTTGTCATCGGACACGAAAAATATATCGGCGTCAGGGCAAGCCATTACGCACGCATGGCAATGAAGGAATATTTCAGTCATTAGGAGAATTGAGAATTGAGAATTGAGAATTGAGAATTGAACACTTCTCAATAATTCTCAATTCTCAATTTTCAATTCTCAATTTTTAATAGGAGATGTTATGCCGGGTTTTGAAATATTTGGCGATGAAGAAAGAAATTCGGTTCTGGAGGTTCTGGAGACAGGCGTCCTGTTCCGTTACGGTTTTGATCAGGCGCGCAAGGGCAGATGGAAGGCGAAAACATTTGAAGCGGAATTGGCAAAGCGCACCGGCGCGGATTATGCTCTGCTGTGTTCCAGCGGCACCGCAGCGCTCAGTATCACGCTGGCAGCCTGCGGCATCGGCGCGGGGGATGAAGTCATTGTGCCGCCCTTTACCTTTATCGCCACGGTTGAATCCGTATTGAACGCCGGCGCGGTGCCGGTATTTTCCGAAATAGATGAAACCTTATGCCTTGATCCTGACAAACTTGAATCTGTGCTGACACCGCGCACAAAAGCAGTTCTGCCGGTACATATATGCGGGGCAACGGCTCGCATTGATGAAATCAGGGATTTTTGCGAAAAAAAAGGGCTGATGCTGATAGAAGACGCATGTCAGTCCCTCGGCGCATCTTTCAAAGGAAAAGCTGTCGGAACTTTCGGTCATGCTGGCTGTTTTTCCTTTGATGCGGTGAAAACTGTGACCTGCGGCGAAGGCGGCGGCGTCATAACAAATGACGAGTCAATTTATCTGAAAGCAGATGCTTACGCGGATCACGGACATGACCATAAGGGCAATGACAGGGGATTGGAAGGACACGCTATTCTCGGTGCCAATTTCCGCATCAGCGAACTGAATGCGGCTGTCGGCTGCGCTCAGTTGAAAAAGCTTGATTTTATTTTAGAAAAACAGCGCAAACATAAAAAGGCGATCAGGGAAGCCATGACGCAGTTTTCAGAAATCACATTCCGGCGGCTCCCTGATGCTGAGGGAGATTCCGCCACATTTCTTTCTTTTTTTCTCCCGGATGAGTCAAAGGCGCGGGCGGTCTCGGAAGCGTTGGCAAAAGCCGGCGTTGACGGCTGTTTTTACTGGTATGACAACAACTGGCATTATCTCCGTCAGTGGGATCATCTCAGGCGATTTCAGGCAGGGGCAAAACTTCCGGTGCAACTATTTGATAATTGCCCGGATTACAGCCGCACAAACCTGCCCAAATCCGACAGCATTATATGCAGAACGATTTCCATGCAGATCAAACTCTCCTGGACAGAACAGCAGCTTTCGCAACGAATAGAAAAGATTGAGAAAGTGTTGAGAAATTTTCGCCACGAATGAACACGAATGTCTCACGAACAGAAGAACACGAAAAATTTTACCACGAAACTGCGAAAGGAGCGAAGAACACGAAAAACATACTGTCTTTCGCGTTCTTCATATTTTTCGTGTTTTCGTGGTAAAATCATTTTACCACGAAACTGCGAAAGGAGCGAAGAACACGAAAAACATACTGTCTTTCGCGTTCTTCATATTTTT
>JAIFKL010000277.1 GCA_020049595.1 Desulfobacteraceae bacterium | reverse complement strand
AGCAGATAAACATAGTACCCGGAATTAGCCAAATCCAGAGAAGACTGCATTCCGGAAATTCCGCCGCCTACGACCAATACCGATCCGATTACATTTTTTTCAGACATTTTCGTTCTCCTTTTTTTATGAATAAATATAAAAAATTAACACGATGCACAACTCTTTTTAACCGCAAAGATCACAAAGGATTTCACAAAGGACACAAAGTTTTCTTTGCGCCTTCTTCGTTACCTTTGTGATTAAAAAAAAATTGCACACAGCATGAAATAGGGCAAAAATGCTTTTTTTAAACCGTTAAAAACAGGCTTGTCAATACATTTTAAATATCGGGATTTCGTTTTTACCTGAAAACCTGCTTTAACTGTATGATTTAAAAATGGAATAGCTATTGAGATACGTCTGAAAAAATTCTGAATTCAGATGCGGTTGAATTTTTCTCCCGCTGTTTTTATAAATATGCCTTTTCTGACTTGAGGGCATTGAGGGGGCAGAGGGGAAATGAGATTTGACAGCCCTGCTTTTACCAGATGAGACCCCTCGCCGCGCTCAGGGTGACAACCGGGCCCTAAGGGTTTTTAAAAAACCCTCAGGGTCTCCGGGAAGGAGTAAAACACCTGTAGAACGGGTTTCAAACCCGTTTTACTGTAAAACACCTGTAGAACGGGTTTCAAACCCGTTTTACTGTAAAACAACTGCAAAACGGGTTTCAAACCCGTTTTACTGAGACCCTTCGGCTTTGCTCAGGGTGACAGGGACAAATACATTCTGATTTACAAATTTTTCTTCAGACGCTGCTTGAGGAACTGAATTTCTTTTTTCAGAGAAAAAGCGTATCTGATTTTATTCGCGGCATGAGCATTTCCATGTTCCGGAAAGTAGCCGGAACTCACCGGCGCAATGCCGTAATGCCTGAAATAAGGATACATCATGCTGTTCAGCATTATCAGCGCAAGCGGGCGCGTCAATGTCCGGCTTTCAAATTTTAAAAGATATGCGGCAGCCTGTTCATAAAAAAACTGCGCTTTTTCAACAATTCGCTGCCGCAGTTCCGGCTCGCAATATATTGACGCGGAAAGCAGAATATTGCATTTGCGGATGTCCTGCGCCGCCCAGGTTTCATTGGGATATTCCAATTTTTCCGGCTTGTCCAGATAGGGATATTCGTTTTCCGCCATCCATTTTGCATAATGAATCAGGCTTTGCTCTGCATAATGCCATATTGAATCGAACTGTCCGGCTTCTGTCTTTATATCCAAATACTTGGCAAGCGATTGCAGAAAAACCGTGTACATCCAACGATTTTCCGCGTCGAGCAGGTCTCTTTTTTCAATATCGTCTTTCGGGTGGATGCAGCAGCAGATCAAAAGTTCGGCTTTTTCCAAATAGTTGCTATCATGCGTAAGACTGTACGCGTTCATCAGGGCATTTAAGGAATTTCCGCTGGCGCGCCCGGGACCGTCGAGTTCATAGACTTTGTTTAATTCCACCAATTCCTGTTTTCCGAAACGGGTTTTAAGCAAAAGCCTAAGACGGCGCAATTCTTTTATGAGCCGGGCGGAAATCGTGCTTCCCATGTCCATGTTGGCGATGACAAAATCAGCCAGTTCCACAACCGCTTCTTTTGAACACGGGCTGCCGGTCATATAGTAATGCAGAAGCAAGCCGGTTGAGTAATTGTGAGACAAAGAAGGGCCGCCGCCGTAAGCCGCAAGATTTCTCTGTGCAGCGTGTTTTTTGGAAAAACATCGGTGAGTGGCAGTCTGTACGTCAATATAATGTTCAGTATGCCAGAATAAGCCGTGATTGTATTCGGCCCGATCTTGGTCTGTGTGATAGATGTCAATGTCTTTCACATGACGGCAGAGCTGATCTCCCAGTACAAACCATGAGTTATCGCCGCTTGCGGCAAAGCGCACGAGTGCGCCGTAAATGCAGTCATATTGATTGTTGTAATGGGAAATCAGGGGATTGCCATTGTCATTCTGAGCGAGGCGTAGAACGGGTTTCAAACCCGTTTTACTGTCAGACCCTTCGCTGCGCTCAGGGTGACAATAAAGCCTGTCATTCTGAGCGCAGCGAAGAATCTCTTCTCGTTCTTGGGAACAATGATGTCCTGCGGCTTCGTGATCGGCGTAAAACTCCCCGAAATTCCGCCAGCCATATTCGTCAATGACTTCCCGACGGCGGAAAAAAGTATTTTCTCCGCGAATGGCAGTATTTACGGATGCGGTTAAGGGATTGTCCGCATCTTCACTTTCAGAAACCAGATAGCCGAAAGCTTTTGTTTTCGCATTCCATTCAGGCTTTGTGCGGGCAATCACCGGAGAGTGAAGATTCAAGATTGAAGGTTCAGTAGCAAAATCCAAAAAGACCGTGTGCGTTTTCTGTTCGCCTCCCTGCAATTCAAACAGATCATTGTATTGTTTGGGAAACAGTCTTATGATGATTGTCTTGTCATCTGCTTCCAATGCTTTGGGGAAATTCTGCCAGAAATCCTGAACAGCCGCGGAAATCTTTTTATCGTCATCTGTGACGGAAAGCATCGGATTGATTCTTGTTCCTTCTTCGATAAGCTTTCCGTCCGCATACATTCGCCAGCCTTTAAAAGATGTTGTGATTTCACCGTGCCGGTTGACATGATTTCTGCTGTTCCAATGCTCTCCGCCGCTGGAATTTTGGTAAATTGAGAATTGAGAATTGAGAATTGAGAATTGAGAATTGGGGGGCGGCATCTGAATTATGGTTGTGTTTTTACGGGTGTTCAGCGCGGCGTGGATGGAAAGGTCTTTGAAGAAAATTGATCCCGGATCGCCGAGGTCCCACAAGCCGCCCGGATGTGTTGCTGCTTTGGGATTGAGAAGGGTAAATTCCATTTTTATCATCGCGCTGTTTGCAAAAAAGCTGATTCGGGAAAAAAAAGAAGCAAAAACTGAATTGTCAGGGGATTTGAACGAACCTTCGGCTTTCAGCGTGGTTCTGAGCCTTCCTTCGGTTTCCAAAAAAATTCTGTCAATGACCGGTTCGTATTCCGCGCCGGATTCGTCTGTTAAAACAATTCTGCTTTTCCCAGCGTCTGAAATTTCCTGTCCATTAACCGCAACTCGTTCAAAAGGCTTGAATGTTTTTGAATTTACCGAAAAAGACGCTGAATTTGTATCAATAACAAAGCCTTCGCTATTTGATTTGACAGTGATACAGGAATTTTCATCTGAAACAGTTTCCGCATCTTTCAGGATTAATTCCAGTTCATTGACACTGTTCGCACGGATATTCGCCTGAAAATCCAACAGCACCCATTTCAGGCTGTTGTCAGACCATCGGGCAAGCGTCTGTGTCTGAAGCGGCATATCATTGCCTTTTGAATCCCGCAGCGAGAGTTTTGCTGTTTCCCCAAGCGTTCCTTTCGGAAAGGGAATCCCCACCGTGACAGGCATATTATGCCGGTCAATGCCGTCAATTTCTTCAAGAATTATTGTTGTCATTATTTTTCTTTTTTATAAAAAATTCAAATAGATAATTTGTGTTTGTTTTCAGACCGGCGCGGACACCCCCCTCAAAGGGGTATTCCCGGTGTCCGCTCTTAACTTAATGCCATTGGGGTTCCGGCAGCCGGCTGTTAATCTGAAGAATTGTTTCAAAAACGAATGGAAAAGTCAATAGGGCTAAAAGATTATTTTAACAATTCATACCGCTCATAGCCTGTCATTCTGAGCGAAGCAAAGAAGGCTGTTGAGCCTGCCGAAACAATGGCATAAAAGCAGAACGGGCATGGCTAAAAATAGAAAACCCATTTTACTGAGACGGAGTATAACGGGTTTCAAACCCGTTTTACCGAGACCCTCCGTTTCGCTCAAGATGACATTTGGCTCTGCTCAGAATGATATTTCTGCTCCCGAAAAGTTTTCCCTGAACTATTTCTTGACAAACGGTATTAAAAAGGTCTAATAATTTATTTATAATTATCTCACAATTTGGAGAATAGTATGAGTTACGCAGTTGAATTTTTTCGCTGTCTCAGAAACCCCACCCCCTGTCCCTCCCCGACAGACCCCGGGGGCCCCTCAAGGGGAGGGGAGAACACTCCCCCTCTCCTTCGGAGAGGGGGCCGGGGGGTGAGGTGGGGGAGAGGTCTCAACTGCGTAACTCATAAATAGTTTATAATCGCTGCTATTTGTCAGCTTGGAAGTGCAAAATAAAAAGCAGGCGGACAAAGAGGCACGGCTTCCCGTGCGGCAGGCGTGGATTGAAACAGCAGAGGTATAGGGAGAATGCGCTATGATAATTAATCAGGGAGAACTTTTTCGCGGAATGACCATGGTTTTTATGAAAGAATTCATGGATTCCACAGCAAGAGAATCTTACAAAAAAGGAGATTTTGTCTTTCACGAAGGAGACCCGGCTGAACATTTTTATACCTTACTCAGCGGGAGCGTCAAGCTGAATGTCGGCGAAGCCGGACAGAGGGTTTATATGGTTTCCAAGCCGGGAGAGGCTTTCGGCTGGTCCAGCGTCGCGGGCAGAGATATTTATTCTGCTTCGGCAGAATGTACGGAACCGACCACCCTGCTTAAAATCGGCAGAAACAAACTCGGCAGGCTGCTGGAAAAATATCCGGACTGCGGGGTGCTTTTCTATAAAAAGCTGTCAGAGATTTTGGGAAAGCGGCTGATCGGATGCTACCAGATTATTTCTCAAAGCTCCTGAAAAAGCTGGCAGGGCAAAGAAATGTCGCCTCCCATGCGGGAGGCGCGAATTAAAAGGGATAAGCCGGTTCCAGCTTTATTCAACAATGATTTCAAGCTTTTCAGTTGCATTTTCAATTTCGATGAGCGTGCCTTTGGGTCCCTCTTTGGCAAACAGCCCGCTCAGTTCGTTCAGATTAATCCCCTCGCTTTCCAAAGAAGCCTTCACCCTGCTCGGAAGCAGCTTCTCCGAAATATGAAGCGATGAAAGCGGAAGGGTGATTTTGGTGTCCGGCTCTTTTTTTCCCGGTTTGTAAATGTGTATCTTCAACAGCCTTGTCATTATCTTTCCTTTCCTCCTGAAAATATTAAAAAATGGGGTAAGAGGTCAGAGGTGAGGGGGGCATCGGCTCTCCCCCTGACCTCTGACCTCTGACCTCTAACCCCATTACCCTTATCACAATTTGAAATTTTTGCAACATTAATCATTCGGTTGATTCTCATCGGCTGATCTGATAAAAATGGGTCAGAGGTCTGAGACCCCGCTAACCCCTCACCTCTAACCCCTTACCTCTAACCCCATTCGCGAGGTGAACATGAAATATGTCATTATCGGAAACGGTATTGCAGGGATTCAGGCTGCCGAAGCCATCCGTCTGCTCGATCCCTCAGGCAGCATCACCCTGATCGGCGATGAAACCTTTCTCCCCTACTGCCGCCCCATGATCAGCCTTGTGCTTGAAGGCGAAATCGGGCATGAAGAACTCCCCATCCGCAACGCAAATTTTTATGATGATCTCAGGATCACGCCTGTATTGGGAAAACGCGTCACAGGCATTGATGCGGAAAACAGAAAAGTGCTGATCCGAAGCAAAATCCCCGGCGATTCATTGACTTCCGCGATGATGACAGGTTTTGTCTGCGAAGTTCTGAGCGCGATAAGGGATGATACCCAAGCTGAAAGCCACAGCGAAATCACATTTGACAAACTGCTGATCGCGAGCGGTGCAGACCCCAGACCTGTCAAAGCCGATGGCTTGAATTTAAAGAATATTTTTTTCATGCGGACAGAAAATCATGTCCGGCAAATGTTAGACATTCTGCCGGAGGTGAAAAATGCGCTGGTGCTGGGCGGCGGATTGGTGGGATTTAAGGCGGCTTACGGGCTGCTTCGCCGGAACATCGGCGTAACCATGCTGATTCGCTCCGCTTATCCCTTTTCCATGCAGACAGATGAAACCGCCGGCAGCATGATTCTTGACGAACTTCTGAAACAGGGCTTGAATGTCAAAGCAGGCGTGGAGGCGACAGCGTTTGAGGGACCGGGAAAAGTGAAACACGCGCATTTGTCAGACGGAACAGCGATTCCCTGCGATATGGTTGTGGTGGGAAAAGGCGTGATGCCCGCGCTGTCTTTTGTGCCTCGTGATAAGATTCGGACCGACCTCGGAATTATGGTCAATGAGTATATGGAAACCAGCGTTCCCGGAATTTTTGCCGCGGGAGATGTGGCGGAATCTGTTGACATTGCACGCAAAACGCCTTGGATGAATGCGATATGGCACGAGGCGGCGGAGCAGGGGCGCATCGCGGGAATGAACATGGCAGGCAGAGCCGTTGCTTACCGGGGAAGCCTGAGCCGTAATGTGATCCGGATTTTCAGCTTGGACATGATGAGCGGCGGCATCGTCAATCCGCCGCATGACCTGTCTGATCCGTCTCGTTCCCACGCTCCGCGTGGGAACGCCGTTTATGAAACTTTCAGCATGACTGATCCCCGCAGAAAGACTTACCGGAAACTTGTTTTCCAAGTAGATAAATTAGTCGGAATGGTGATGGTAAACGACATTGAACAGGGCGGCGTGCTGTTGTCGCTGATTCAAAGCCAAAAGCCGATCTGCATTCCGAAAGCCGCGATGCTCGATCCATCGTTTAATTACAGGCAGTTGATATAAGAATGAGGTCAGGGGTGAGGGGTGAGAGGTACGGGGGACGCCGCTGACCTCGAACCTCGCACCTCTTACCCGCGACGGAGGAGTCATGAAACCTTTAATCATCGGACATACAGAAGCAGATGACGAAGATGATGAATGCTGCGAGGAATTTGATGATATGGGTTCTTATAACCACAGCTTTTTACAGGCAAAGCTTGCCGCATTGTTTTTCAGTATGGATAAATATGTCGCGCTCACGGAGTTGAGTCTTGATATTGGGGGATTAGATACGGGCGAACTCCATATCCGCCTGAAAGATCATATCAAACCTGATGTTTGTATTTATCCTGAACGCAAGATGAATCTGACGCATGACATCTTGAAAATGTCGGAAATGCCTTTGCTGGCAATTGAAATTCTCTCACCCATGCAGGGCGTGCAGACGGTTCTTGATAAATTCAAGGTTTATTTTGAGTTAGGAATAAAATCATGCTGGTTGGTCTATCCTTCTGCGGCTACGGTTGCTGTTTACTCGTCCGCTGACGCATTCAAGGTTTTCAATACCGGCGACATTATTGATGAAGTGCTGAATATTCAACTGCCTGTATCTGAAATTTTCGGCTCCGGAGTGCAAAAATGAGCGAAGCGATTTTTTGCTTTATACATGCGAAAAATAATTTTCGCACTCCGGAATAGGAATATAAAAATGACAATAAAACAAATCTGCATATTTTGCGGGTCCGGCTTGGGCGCAATGCCGGAATATGTTCACGCGGCTCGGCAGGTCGGCAATATGCTCGCGAGCAGAAATATCACATTGGTTTACGGGGGCGCAAATGTCGGCACTATGGGCGAACTTTCAAACGCAGCGCTGAATCAGGGCGGCAAAGTGATCGGCGTGATTCCCGAATACCTTGTGGACAAAGAAGTGGCGCATAGCGGTCTTTCCGAACTGCATGTGGTGAGTTCCATGCACGAGCGCAAAGCCATGATGGCAGAGATTTCAGATGCTTTTATCGCTCTGCCCGGGGGCTTCGGAACGATTGAGGAATTTTTTGAAGTGCTGACTTGGGCGCAGTTGGGAATGCACACCAAGCCCTGCGGCTTGCTGAATGTGTGCCGATATTTTGATAAACTGATTGATTTTATAGGCTATATTGCAGAACAGCAGTTCATCAGAACAGAACACCGCTCGATGATTCTGAGCGATTCGATTCCCGAGTCTTTGCTCAGGAAAATGGAAGCCTATCAGCCATTGAAGGTTGATAAATTTATGAATTTGAAAAGCGCTTAAAATAGATTTCTCGCATTTCTCGCAAAGAACGCAAAGAACGCAAAGGTTTAAAAGTTTTCAGATATTCTTTGCGTCCTTTGCGCCCTTTGCGAGAACCTTGAAATTCAAAGAAAGGAGGTCTCATGAAACAAGTCGTGGTTCACCCGGAAAGGTGCTTGGGATGTATGCAGTGCAAAATTGCCTGTGCAATTGCTCATTCCCGAAGCAGAAGCCTGTTTGCCGCTACGCTGGAAAAACCTCTGCCCAGACCGAGAGTCCATGTCGGCGCGGGACTGTACGGCGAAGGTTTTCCGAACCGTTGCAGACATTGCGATCCTGCGCCCTGCATGTCCGCGTGTCTGCCCGGAGCGATTTTCCGTGATTC
>JAIFKL010000242.1 GCA_020049595.1 Desulfobacteraceae bacterium | reverse complement strand
AAGTGCTGTATGTCTCCGGCGAAGAGTCAGTCCGGCAAATCCGCCTGAGAAGCAAACGTCTGGAAACAATATCATCCGGGATGCTGGTCGTTTCGGAAGTGGACCTCGAACTGATTCTGACGATGACGGCTCAGACCCAGCCGGATGTGCTGGTGATTGATTCCATACAGACAATGTTCAACAGCGATCTTTCTTCAGCGCCCGGCAGCGTGAGTCAGGTTCGGGAATCTGCCATGCGCCTGATGCTTATGGCAAAAAAAAGCAATATTCCCACATTCTTAGTCGGGCATGTGACAAAAGAAGGCGCGATTGCGGGTCCCAAGCTTTTGGAACACATGGTGGATACGGTGCTGTATTTTGAGGGGGATCGGAGCCATGTGTTCAGGATTCTGCGTGCGGTCAAAAACCGTTTCGGATCAACCAATGAAATCGGCGTGTTTGAGATGAAAGAAAAAGGGCTGAGGGAAGTTCTGAATCCCTCTGCGGTCTTTCTTTCGGAACGCCCTTCCAATGCCCCGGGTTCGGTGGTGACAGCCAGCATGGAAGGCACGCGTCCGATTCTGATTGAACTTCAGGCACTTGTCAGCAGCACCAATTTCGGAACGCCCCGCAGAACCATTCTGGGATTGGATCACAACCGCGTCGCGCTGTTAGCCGCGGTCATGGAAAAGAAATTGGGAATGCACCTGATGAGCCACGATATTTTTATGAATGTCGCGGGCGGCGTCAAAGTGGATGAACCCGCGGTGGATATGGGCATTGTGTCCGCGATAGCGTCCAGCTTTTTAGACAAACCCATTCCCGAAGGCAACGTGCTGATGGGCGAAGTCGGTCTGACCGGCGAAGTCAGAGCCATTTCCCATGTTGAAACACGCGTGGCGGAAGTCAAAAAAATGGGTTTTACCAAATGTTTTGTGCCGAAAAGCAATCTGAAACGCATGACGGAAATTCCGGGCATTGAAATATTCGGCGTCAAATCGGTGATCGAAGCCATTGAGGAATTGTTTTAAATAATAGGGGTAAGGGGTGAGGGGTCAGAGGTGAGGGGTGGGGCGTGATCTCCCTCTGACCTCTCACCCCTCACCCATTCAATAATATGAAATATCAGTGTTCAAAACAGAATCCGTGGGAAGATCATTATTCGCAGAAGGCGAAAAAAGAGAATTTTCCCGCAAGATCGGTTTACAAATTACAGGAAATACAGCAGAAGTCCAATCTGATAAAGAAGGGAGACCGTGTGCTTGATCTGGGGTGTGCGCCCGGATCATGGCTTCTTTACGCGGCAAATCTGACAGGAGAAACCGGCAGAGTCGTGGGAATTGACTTGCAGCCGGTTTCCGTAAAACTGCCGTCTCATGTCAGCACTTATATCGCTGATGTGCTGGCAGCCGATGAGACACTGCTGAATACTGTGGGAAGTCGTTTCAATGCAGTTCTCAGCGACATGGCGCCGTCAACAACCGGAAACAGAATCGTTGACGCGGCACGGTCTCTCACACTTTGCGAGACGGCTCTTTTCATTGCAAAGCAAGTTCTGATTCCGGGCGGGTCTTTTGTCTGCAAAATTTTTCAGGGAGAAGATTTTAAAACATTTTCAGATTCGGTAAAAGCGGATTTCAAAACGCATAAAATCTTCAAACCGCAAAGCAGCCGAAAGGCAAGCAAGGAAATTTACATCATAGGAATAGGGAAAAAATAGGAGGAAAGATATGTCAGGGCATAGCAAATGGTCGAGCATAAAACATAAAAAAGGTGCGGCAGACGCCAAACGTGGCAAAATTTTTACCAAACTGATCAAAGAAATTACCATTGCCGCGCGCATGGGCGGCAGCGGTGATCTTAATGCCAATCCGCGGCTGAGAACAGCGGTTCTTGCGGCAAAAGCGGAAAATATGCCCAAGGATAATATCGAAAGGGCAATCAAAAAAGGCACCGGCGAACTGGAAGGCGTGAATTACGAAGAAAATATTTATGAAGGATACGGGCCCGGCGGCGCTGCGGTTCTTGTGGAATCGCTTACGGACAATAAAAACCGTGCGGTTGCCGAAATCCGTCACATTTTTTCAAAACGGGGCGGCGGTCTCGGAGAAAACGGCTGTGTCGCATGGATGTTTCATAAAAAAGGCTATATCAATGTGGACAAAAAAGCAATTTCCGAAGAAAAACTGATGGAAATTACTCTTGACGCCGGCGCGGAGGATGTCCGGGAAGACGGCGATATTTTTGAAATTATCACCGCACCCGAGGATTTTGAAGCGGTGAAAAACGCGCTTGACAAGGCTTCAATTCCTTACACGGGATCGGAAGTCACCATGCTTCCCAAAACCACGACGAATCTGGAAGGAAAAGAAGCAGAGCAAATGGTGCGCCTCATGGAAGCGCTGGAAGACTGCGATGATGTGCAGAAGGTTTATACCAATGCGGATATTCCTGACGAAATTTTTGAGAGTGTGAGCTGAAAACCTTACTTCGAGAAGCTCTGTAACTACTTCGACAAGTAATACCAATTCGCTGTCAAAAACAGTGTTTTCAGTAAAACCGCTTTTCAAGCGGTTTAAGCGATTTGAAAAATCGCTTTACTATCTGCTCCGTAAAACCGCTTTTCAGGCGGTCTGAGCGATTTGAAAAATCGCTTTACGGTCTGCTCCGTAAAACCGCTTTTCAGGCGGTTTGAGCGATTTGAAAAATCGCTTTACGGTATGAAAAGACCGAATCTTTGATAGTAATACCAATTCGCTGTCAAAAACTGTGTTTTCAGTAAAACCGCTTTTCAAGCGGTTTAAGCGATTTGAAAAATCGCTTTACGGTATGAAAAGACCGAATCTTTGAAAGCGAATTGGTATTATATCTCCATGTCGGGAAGTTCAAGGCAGACGCCTTTTTCATCCATTTTCCGCGTGCCTTCCATCAGAAGCCACATGAAGTCTCCGATTTCATTTGCCTCCATTTCCTCACGCGGCAGTCCCGGTGTGAATTTGAATCTGCCCTCTTTTTCTTTCAGCATTTCATAGAATGCCTCTCTGCCCTCTTTTTTGTCATATTCGGAACGGATCAGCCGCCCTTCCCGGAAACACAGGATTCCCGGTCCTTTGGGCAACTGCAATGACAGCATACCCGTTTTCTGATTTATATTAAGGGTCTGAAACAATTCCGAAGGGGGCATTTCCGAAAGTTTTCCCACCATGCCTGATGCAAATTCCTTTGTTCTGACATCATGAATTTCCACAAGTCGCCGGGCAAGCAGACGGGTAAAATACATCTGAAGCGTGGGAAGTTTGCTTAAAACCTTTTTAAAATCATTGCCGCTCAGATAAAAGACTGTCGTGGACTCCACAGCTTTTATGCTTGCGCCCACCGGATTTCCGGAAAGAAGGCTCATTTCGCCGAAGACTTCTCCTTTTCCCATGAGCGCGATGCTGATGCCGCCCTCGCCGACCACTTCAATCTTTCCGGATATAACGATATAAAGATTTTTCCCGGATTCTCCTTTTTTTATGATAAAGTCATTTGCTTCAAAAGTCCGGGACTTTAAAAAAGAGGCAAGATATCGGATTCCCTCAGGATTAATTGCCTGAAAAAACGAAAAGCTGGTAAGGAGACTGACAACAGCTTCCCTGTCTCTGACCGTACTGATCGTTGCTGCCCCGGCAATTTCCTGATACTTCAGACGGACCGAGCCGGTACACCCCGCGCATTTGAAAGCATAGCCGCCGGTTCTGCCTGTGCTTTCATATTTTGAATGCACATCTGCAATGTCTTGGAGCAGTATCAGACAGACTTCCCGGTCCCGGGGAAATAAAGCAGATTTTCCGCTCACCTTCAGGCTGTCTCCGAGATTATAAAAAGGACAGTTGTTTTCTCCGATAATTTTATAAACCGCATCAGGGAAATGAATGTTTCCGATCCCTTCACTGTGCGCTTTCGGCGCAGACGGTCTGGGTTCGTGAACAGCAGCGGCACGGGAAGGCGGCTTGGGAAATACGCTGTAAATTTCATTAATAACCCGGTTCAATGCAGCCGTGTAAGCATCGGGATTCGTCTGTTCGGAAAAATCGGCAATACAGCGGAACCGGGCGCTGTCCGAGAATGCCGGATTTGCGCCTGTCACGTTTCTGTCTGTGCATATCAGAAAAATCGGGGCTTTTTTACCGCTGCATTCTGCTTCAAAGGCAGCCTGTATTTCCCGCTCCATTGCTTTGTCTGAAACGCTTTTTCTGGAAATCACCGGCAGCAGCGCGATGGGTTCGCATCGCAGGGGGGCAATCCGACATTCGGTGCCGGGGAAAACATCGCTGTCTGTCTGTCGTTTGCTGCATTCCGACAGCCAGCAGCGAATTCCTTTTTCCGACAGATCGCCATACAACTGTTCGGCAAACCCCATATCGTCAGGCATGTAAAGAATAAAACAGGAGTAAAAGGGAGCCGGATATGCGGTAAGTAATTTCATGTAAGAGATAAAGTTGTCCGGGATGCCGGCACCGCGAAGAAATGCTTCGGGAATATTGCCCGCGGACCGGTAAGTCGTGTCAATGCCGATGGCTGACGGACCTGAATGCCGAGCGGTTTCAAGTCCTTTGCACACACTGAGATCAACATTGGCAAAGGTGACGCGCTCCATGGCGCTTTCAGTGAAATCTGTGCGGCTGAGGTCTGCACAACTGAAGTCTGTGCGGATGATATTTGCCTTCAGGAATTTTGCCTGTGTGAAATTCACCCCCCAGAATCTGACGCCGGAAATTTCTGCAAAACTGAGGTCTGCTTCGTTCATATCTGCCCGGCTGAAATCCGCTTCATTGAGGACGGTCCTGCTGAGATTTGTTCCCCAGAGTTTTGCGCCTCTGAGGTCTGCGCTGCTGAGATCGGCACTGCTGAGATCGGCGTTGGTGAGGTCTGCGCCGCTGAGATCGGCGTGTCTGAGATTGGCACCGGACAAATCTGCGAAACAGAGATTGGTGCCTCTGAAATTTGCTTTTCGGAGATTGGTTTTGCTGAGATTCGCCTCCCATAAATTTATTTCACTGAAATTTGCCTCAGTGAGATTGACCCGACAGAGATTCACGCTGGAGAGATCAGGCGATTCACCGGGATTATCTTCCCTCCACTTGTTCCAAACATTTACACCCTGTTTGATAAGATCAAAGTGTTCTTTTTTTGCCATGAAAACTCCTTCGTGATGATAAGTGAGAATTGAGAATTGAGAAGTGAGAAATAAAAAGTGTTCAATTCTCAATTCTCAATTCTCAATTCTCAATTCTTTAAGGATAAACCAACCGCATCGGATATTCAACCAATTATTTTATGATAATATAAATCCCGTCCCTGCCTGAATCACATACAGAAAAAATGAAAAATCGCTTTTTTTAAAGTTTGATTCAAGCAAAAAATGTGATATGTATATAAAATTTTGTATGTGAATCAGACTCAAAAAAATAAATCCTATTTTTTTTTAAACAGACAAAAATCAAAGCTGTGAGGTGAATAAATGCTTTGGAATAAAATGAAAATCAAAAGCAAAATTTTCAGCGGTTATTCAATCGTATTGATATTGTTGCTTGTCATCTCTTATGTGAGTTACAGGGAACTGTCTGTAATTGCAGACAGAATCAATAAAGTTGACCATGTAAACCAGATTACCAAAGGAATCCTTGAAGCAAGGCGGCATGAAAAAAATTTCATTATGCGCCATGATGATGAATATGCTGAAAAAGTTCTCAGCATTATCGCCGAACTCAAGCGGCTGGCTTACGAAAGCAAAAGCAGATTCAATCAGATGGTTAATAAACGTCGAATGGAGCAGATCATCAAAGAAATCGGTGAGTATGAAAAATCATTTGAAGTCTATGTGACATTGGAGAAACAGAAAAAAGAGACCCTGAATCTTATGAAAGAAAAGGCGCGGCTTGCTTTTACAGAAACAGATAAGTTTCAACTGGAACAGAAAAATCTCTTGAACGCCGCGCTGGAAAAATCCGAAAAATTTGCTGCCGAAAAGCTGATGAATGCCGATGATGCCAATCTGCTTTTAAAATTTGTCATGCAGGCACATGCCCTGAGAGTTTCTTTGGTATATCAATACGATGAAACAAATCTGGAAGAATGGAAAAAGGCTGTTGAAAAAATCACGGAAAAGATAAAAGCCATGAAATCCCGATTTCAATCTGAAGAAAATATTCAGCAGGCAGACCGGATTCTGCAAGAACTTGAAGCTTATACGAATGCCCTGCTTCTTTATTTGGAGACACGGGAAGAAAATGACCTGAACACCCTGCAAGAGGCTGCCCGAAGCATTGTAGCGGAAATTGAGACCATCCGCTCGGATCAGATGGATAAATTGAAAAAAGCGCAAACGGAGCAGACAGCCTTTATAGAAGAGAAACTGACAAAGGCAAACCATGCCAACCGGATTATCAACCGGTTTTCAGATGCGCGAATGAATGAAGAAGAAATGATTCTTTCCAACGATCAGAAATATTTTGAATTACTGCGGGACAGAATTGAAGGTATTCTTTCACTTGAAAAAGACTTGTCCTCAGATTCCAAATCCGATGAAATCGCCCTGTCTGGGGAAGCCGTTGCAGCGATTCAGGCATACTATGCGGCATTTGTGAAATATGCGGAACTGATGCGGCTGCAAGAAGAACAGGATGGGCTTATGGTCAGGGAAGCACGGGAGGCGCAGGATATATGCAGCAAAGCCTGTTCGGATCAGAAAGCCAGAATTGAAGAGCAGGTTGCCTCAGCCCGGCTCACTATTCTTATCGGCACAGGGCTGGCAATTTTTGCAGGGCTGCTGTTTGCTTTTCTGACCACAAGGCATATCACCCATTCTCTGATGGCGGTTATAAACGGTCTTGCCGAAATCGCTGATGAATTGGCTGCCGCTTCTGCTCAGGTATCCTCTGCCAGCATGTCATTGGCGGAAGGATCATCGCAGCAGGCAGCGGCTGTTGAAGAAACATCCTCTTCTTTAGAAGAAATGTCTTCCATGATTAAACTGAACGCGGATAACGCCAAACAGGCAGACCGACTGATGAAAGAAGCCCGAAAAGTTGTTGAAAAAGCCTCTGTTTCCATGGAAAAACTTACAGGCTCAATGGCGGCAGTATCAAAGGCGAGCGAGGATATTTTTAAAATCATCCGGGCAATAGATGAGATTGCTTTTCAGACCAATCTGCTGGCGCTGAACGCGGCAGTAGAGGCGGCAAGAGCCGGCGAAGCCGGGGCAGGCTTTGCCGTGGTTGCCAATGAAGTCAGAAATCTTGCGCTCCGTACTGCAAATTCTGCAAAAGATACGGCAGCCATGATTGAGGATACGGTGAAAAAAATCAGAGAAGGGTCCGAACTTGTCAGCAAAACAGGAGAAGCTTTTTCTGAAGTTACTGAAATTTCGATTAAAGCCGGAGAACTGATCGGTGAAATTGCTGTCGCCTCTTCGGAGCAGGCGCAGGGCATTGACCAGGTGGCGATTGCCACCCATGAAACAGAAAAGGTCATTCATCAGAATGCCGCCACCGCAGAAGAATCCGCATCGTCTTCCGAAGAAATGAGCGCTCAGGCAGAACAGATGAAGGGCTTTGCCCGGGGGTTGGTACTCCTGATTGAAGGACATGGAAAAGAAATTATAAAAACAGGTTGCAGGGGGCAGGTTGCAAGACACAGGTTGCAGGCAACAACACAGCAAGAAGCAAAGCAGAAAAAAGAGAAAACAGGCAGCAGTAATATGGAGTCAAGACCTTCAGAAGATAGAGAAAAGAAATCTGAATCTTTGAAAAAATCAAGCCCTGAACAGCTCATTCCCTTAGATGAAGATGATTTTGAAGGATTCTGATTGCAAATTTATACGGATTCGCTTTCAAATTCAGACCGTACAGCGATTTTTCAAATCGCTGAAACCGCTTGAAAAGCGGTTTTACGGAGAACAGGGTTTTTGATAGCGGATTGGTATCAGACACGGAGAACACAGTTTTTGAAAGCGAATTGGTATTATTTCTCGCATCTGATTTCAGCCGTGGCGCGAAGTACGCAGAGAAAAAATTTTTGATAAAAAATATAAGCATCTGAATATTCTTATTTTCTTTGCGAACTTTGCGCCTTTGCGAGAAACCTTTTTAAACAAGCTTTCCGACTTTGCTTTCAACAGCCTTGAGAATCTTTCCGCTTTTCATCAGCCGGTTCATTGTCTCAATGTCTTTATACAGCACCCGGTCTTTCTCCAGATGCGGAATTGCTTCACGGATGAGCGTATAAGCCGCAAGCGTTCCTTCCCCGGGTTTCAGATTGGTAAAAAGATCAAGCGCCTGCGCCGCGCAGAGAAATTCAATCGCAATCACATTTTCCGTGTTTCTGAGAATGTCTCTGCATTTGCGCGCGGCAATCGTTCCCATTGAAACATGATCTTCCTTGTTCGCGGATGTCGGAATAGAATCCACACATGCAGGATGCGCCAGAATCTTGTTTTCGGAAACCAACGCGGCGGCAGTGTACTGGGCAATCATAAAGCCGGAATTTAAGCCCCCGTCGGACACGAGAAACGCGGGCAGTCCGCTCAACATGGGATTGACAAGGCGTTCAATTCTGCGCTCCGAAATGTTGGCTATTTCCGCAACCGCCATGCCCATAAAATCCGCCGCGAGCGCAATGGGCTGACCGTGAAAGTTTCCTCCGCTCAGAAATTCCTCCGAGTCATTGAAAATCAGCGGATTGTCGGTGGATGAATTGATCTCGATTTCGATAACTTTCGCGGCATATTGTACAGCGTCCCGACTTGCGCCGTGAACCTGCGGGCTGCAACGAAGCGTGTACGCGTCCTGCACCCGGCAGCAGTCTTTGTGGGAAGTGATAATCTCGCTGTTGCGCGTGATGCGGAGCATGTTTTCTGCAACGGCTTTCTGACCCGGATGCGGTCGCACCGCGTGGATTCTGGGATCAAATTCGGTCCGGCTTCCCATGAGAACTTCAAGGCTCATGGCAGCAGCAATGTCGCTCAGTTTGCACAGATGCAGGGCGTCATATACCGCAAGTCCGGCAATGGCTGTCATCACCTGCGTGCCGTTGATGAGAGAAATGCCTTCTCCCGAATCGAGTTCCACGGGCTTGAGACCGCATTTCTGCAGCGAGTCGGCACCTGACATGCGTTTGCCTTTGCAGAAAGCTTCTCCCATGCCGATAAGAACTAATGAGATATGCGCCAAAGGACAGAGATCGCCGCTTGCGCCGACAGAGCCTTTTTCGGGAACGACAGGGCATATTCCGTGATTGAGAACATCGGCGAGATGGCGCACGGTTTCAAGCCGGACGCAGGAATTTCCTCTTGCCATGTCTTTGATCCGAAGCGCCATGGCTGCCCTGACGCTTTCTTCGTCAAGAGGATTGCCCACGCCTGCGGCATGACTCATGAGGAGATTTTGCTGCAACTGCCGGGCATCTTTCGGCGAAATGGTAACACGGCTCAGTTCGCCGAAGCCGGTGGTCACGCCGTATATGGTCTTTTCCGCTTTCACCCATTTTTCAATCAGATTGCGGGAGCAGAGAATTTCTTTCTCTGCCTCTTCAGTCAAACTGACCAGCGCCCCTCTGCGAGCAATATCCGCGAGTTGTTCCAAGGTCATTCCGTCTTTGCCGAGCAATATGTTTTTTTTCATTTTTCTAAAGCAGTTTTGATAAGCATTCAACTAACTTATTTTACAAAAAATATTTAATTTCACTAAAGGTACACTATTTAATTATTGACAAATAAAAAAAAATAATACATATCCTTTATATTATAAATAAGCAATTATTTTTTTAAAGATAAATGCTGAAGTGATGCTTCAGTTACATCTTCTAAAAATCGGCTGTGTATTTACGGCGGCAATACATTGTAATTTTAATTGGAATCAAAAAGAATCTTCAGAACACATCAGTAATGATGACTCAAAAGCTCATACCAATTCGCTATCAAAAACCGTGTTTTCCGTAAAACCGCTTTTCGAGCGGTTTAAGCGATTTGAAAAATCGCTTTACAAGCTGAAAAGACTTAGCTTTGAAAGCGAATTGGTATCATCTTAAAAATTACTTTGACACTTTAGGACTTGGAATTAACGCTTCTCTGGCTGAAATATACTTTCCACCGTCATAATTTGCGCTTTCCGAATTTTCTGTAAAACGCCGAAGCCTGAAACAGACGCAGACCGTTCTGCCGACAAAACGGCTTGCGTCTGTTTCAGACTGGGGTGTTCTACAGAAGCGCAGATTATGCCAGTGGGCAGTATAAAACAGGCTTATCGCAAATACTAAATATCATCCTGACAAGGTGAGTCACTTAGGCATTGAATTTCAAAAATTAGCTGAATCAAAAACAAAAGAAATTAATGAAGCCTATTCTGAATTGATTAAATACGTTCATTGATTAGAAGGAGAAAGTACCACATCATTCTGACACTGATTTTGAAGAAGATGTCAGTCCGGAATATTGGTTTAGTCGTCAGTCCATTCGGAACGCCTGCGAGACATGTCAGTGTCCGTAAAACCGCTTTTCAAGCGGTTTCAGCGGTTTGAAAAACCGCTTTACGATCTGAAAGACCGATCTTTGAAAGCGAATTGGTATTACTTACTTATGGGAATCGCATCAGACATCGTTATTATTGTGGTTGCAGCTTTAATCGGCGCGATCATTGCTCAGAAACTCAGGCAGCCGCTTATTTTGGGCTATATTCTGGCAGGAATATTCATCGGACCCCACACGGGCGGCGTAACGGTTTCTGAAATTCATGATATTGAATTACTTGCAGAAATCGGTGTTGCGCTTTTAGTCTTCGCGCTGGGACTGGAGTTTTCACTCAGCGAACTCAAACCGGTGCGGAATGTCGCGCTGATAGGGACGCCATTGCAAATTCTTCTGACTGTCGCCTACGGATTCGGCATCGGCAAAATATTCGGCTGGGGAAATGTCGCCTCGCTGTGGTTAGGCGCGCTCATTTCTCTGTCCAGCACGATGGTGATTCTGAAAACCCTTATGAATCAAGGCTGGATGGGAACGCTTTCCAGCAGAGTGATGATTGGGATGCTGATAGTTCAGGATTTGGCGGTCGTCCCTATGATGATTATCTTGCCTCAGTTGAGCAATCCGGCAAGCGGCTTGCCTTTAGTGGGAATTGCGCTGGTGAAATCCGCGCTCTTTCTCTTCCTGATGTTTTTTCTGGGAAACAAACTGCTGCCCCGAATTTTGGCGCATATCGCGGGCTGGAACTCAAGAGAACTGTTTCTTCTGAGCATCACGGCTACCGGACTCGGCGTGGGCTATGCCACTTATCTCTTCGGACTGTCTTTTGCTTTCGGCGCGTTTGTGGCGGGAATGGTGTTGAGCGAATCGGACTACGGGCATCAGGCGTTGAGCGATATTATCCCGCTGAGAGATATTTTCGGACTGCTTTTTTTTACTTCGGTCGGAATGCTGTTGGACCCGGCTTTTTTCATCGCAAACTGGGGCAGAGTGCTGTTGCTCGTTTTACTCGTTGCTGTCGGCAAAGGAGCGATTTTTGCGGCGCTGACCCACAGTTTCGGATACAGCAATGTCATTCCGCTGGCAGTGGGGCTGGGGCTTTTTCAAATCGGCGAATTTGCTTTTGTGCTGGCAAGAGTCGGTCTCGGCACGCATTCCATTGACAACGATATGTACTCGCTTATTCTCACCGCAGCCGTCATCAGTATGATTCTGACGCCGTTTGTCTCAGGTCTGACCGCGCCTCTGTATGCCTTGAAAAAGCGCATGTTCAAACATGAACCCTTGCAAACCGTGAATCTGCCTGAAACCGGATTAGACAACCATGTCATCATCGCGGGCGGCGGGCGCGTGGGGCAGCATGTCGCGCAGATGTTGAAACATCTTGATGTTGCCTTTGTCATTGCGGAATTGAATTATCAGAGAATTGAGCAATGCAAAGCCGCAGATTTTCCTGTGATTTATGGAGATATGAGTCAGACGATTGTTTTGAACGCTGCAAAAATTGAGCGTGCGAATCTTTTGCTTGTCACCATTCCCTCTGTTGTGGTTACACAAAGCATTGTTCATCAGGTTCGTCAGCTTAATCCGGATTTGAATATTGTGGTCAGAGCCGAAGGCGTGGAACAGATGAAAAGCCTTTACGAAAAGGGCGTTTACATGGTTGTGCTGCCGGAGTTTGAAGCCGGATTGGAGATTGCAAGGCAGGCGCTGGTTCATCTGCACATTCCGGCCCCGGTTATCCAGCAGTATTCGGATGCGGTGCGACAGCAGTTGTACAGCCCGATTTACAAAAATTACAGCGATTATGAGGTCATTACAAAACTGAAAAATGCCAAAGATTTGCTGGAAGTGACATGGATGAATCTGCCGGAAAACAGCCCCGTGAAAGGCAGGACAATCAGCGAGTTGAATATCCGCACGCGTACCGGCGCTTCGGTGGTGGGCGTGATACATGAGGGAACTTTTTATCCGAATCCCACCGCGGATTACTGCTTTGCAGACGGCGATATGATTGCGATTATCGGCAGTTTCCGGGATCAGGAGGCATTTAAAGTTTTGATAGAGGGATAAGTAAAAGTTTCTCGCAAAGCACGCATCTGATTTTAGCCCGGGCGCAAAGAAAAAAACGAGTTAAAAACTCGTTCTACACAGATTTTATAAAGGCTTTTCTTTGCGGTCTTTGCGTCTTTGCGAGAAACTTAATAATATCTTTCGCAAAGGCGCAGAGAGATCAAAGAAAAAAACGAGTTAAAAACTCGTTCTGCACAGATTTTATAAAGGCTTTTCTTTGCGGTCTTTGCGTCTTTGCGAGAAACTTAATAATTCTGAGGCGAACAAATGATTCAATCTATGCTGTCACATCTCGCTCACGGACCGGAGCGAGACAACAAAAACATGCTGATTTTTATGTCAGTTTTTCTTATTACTCTGTTCTTTTCGGCTTCGATGCTTTATGCCGAGTGCGAAGTTAAACTCTCAAAAGGGCAGACCGTTTATGTGCCGATTTACTCTCATATCTACATCGGCGATCAGGAAGTTCCTTTTGACTTGGCTGTGACGTTGAGTATCAGAAATACAGATATGAAACAGCCTGTTAAAATTTTATCGGCAGATTATTATGACTCAAACGGCAAATTGATAAAGCATTACATTGAAAAGCCGGTTCAACTGAATGCGCTGGCGTCAACACGTTATGTCATAAAGGAATCGGACAACAGCGGCGGTTCGGGAGCGAATTTTATTGTCCGGTGGCAGTCCTCAGTTGCTATCAGCATACCGATCATCGAGTCGGTGATGATCGGTACGAGAATGCAGCAGGGAATTTCTTTCACATCACGGGGACAGGTTATTTCGGAACATATCGAATAAGAAACTGAGTTTTTTGAAAAATTTCAGTTTCAAGTACCGGTAAAGCGGGTTTGAAACCCGCTCTGCATGGAGCAAAAATTTCGCTCCGCTCATTTTTGCACTCCGGACTCACTTCTCATCGTCCTCAATTTTGCCAGTTCCCAAGTGTAGTCATAGAGATGAAGCCCCTTGCTTGCTGCAATGATTTCGCCATCTTGCACACCGATTTCGGCTGCCATGTACTCTTTCAGCAACTGAATCGCCGCGAGATTTGCAGGCATTCCGCCCCACAAATCCCAACTGCGGAAATACACCATAAAGTGGAGTTTTCCGTCCGTTATCCGGCAGTCTATGGTGCGGAGACAGGGCGGGTCTGTGAGCAGCAAATCAGAAGGCGCGCCGACCTGCATGGTCATCTGATTTGTTCCGTAGCCTCTGTGTTGAAAGCTTCGGATCACAAATTCAATCTGATTCAGAAAGGTCTGCCCGTTTTCACGAATCACGATATGCGGATTTTCCCACATATCGCTGTCC
>JAIFKL010000351.1 GCA_020049595.1 Desulfobacteraceae bacterium | reverse complement strand
CGCTTTAAAAATATATTGGAAAATTTAAAAATTCCGCACAGAGACTTCAGCTGGAATCTTGATAAGCAATTGGATAACATTCTGGCTGAAATACTGAAATATAGTAATCCGATTCTGATTTTTTACGGCATATTTTCCGCATATATGCCGTATTCCGCTTTCAGATATCTGTCTGTGTATGTCTGTGTGCGTCTGCGGCAAAAAAACAAAATCGGATCAGTATAATATGAGTAAAGCGGGTTTGAAACCCGCTCTGCTGCGGGAAATACGGGCATAAATGATTAATATCGAAAATATTGCAAAAAGCTTCGGACCCCAGTCTGTTTTTGAAGGGGTAAGTTTCACGCTCAATCACCGGGAACGTCTCGGGGTGGTGGGACGGAACGGACACGGCAAAACAACGCTCTTTCGGATGATTATCGGCGAAGAATCCCCGGATTCGGGCGCGATTACCGTCCCCAAAAACTACCGCATCGGCTATGTCAGACAGGAACTTGATTTTACTGAAGATACAGTTCTGAAAGAAGGCATGAAAGGTCTGCCCGAACAGGAAAAAGATCATTGCTGGAAAGTGGAAAAAGTTCTTGCAGGACTCGGATTTTCAAATGAAGACATGCAGCGTCATCCCCGTGAATTTTCAGGCGGATTTCAGGTGCGTCTGAATTTAGTCAAAATGCTGGTTTCAGAGCCTGACCTGCTGCTCTTGGACGAGCCGACCAACTACCTTGACATCACTTCAATCCGATGGGTGGAACGCTTTCTGCTGACATGGCCCCGGGAAGTCATGCTCATCACTCATGACAGAAGTTTCATGGACAAAGTGGTGACGCATACGGCGGCGATTCATCGCAAAAAAGCCCGCAAGATCGCCGGAGATACGGGAAAACTCTATGAACAGATTGCTCAGGAAGAGGAAATCTATGAGAAAACACGGGTGAATGATGAGCGAAAGCAAAAGGAAATTCAGCAGTTTATCACCAGATTCAGGGCAAAAGCAAGACTTGCCAACATGGTGCAGTCCCGAGTCAAAACGCTGGAAAAAATGGAAAAGCGTGACAAGCTCGAACAGGTTAAAACACTGGGTTTTTCTTTCCGCAGCAAGCCGCTTGCCGGAAAGCATGTCATGACCGTGAACAATCTCTCTTTTTCCTATAACCCCGATGTGCCGATGATTCAGGATTTCAGCATTTCCGTGAGACCCAAAGAGCGTATCTGTGTGGTCGGGAAAAACGGCAGAGGCAAAACCACGCTGATCAAACTTCTGGCAGGGATTTTCAGGCAGCAGAGCGGGGAAATCAGCTTTAATCCCAATGTGATAAAAGGCTTTTATGAGCAAACCAATGTCAAATCGCTGGTGGACAGCCGAACTGTCGAAGAAGAGATTTTATATTCCGCGCCGGATATTGACAGGCAGCAGGCGAGGAATATCTGCGGCGCTATGATGTTTGAAGGCAATGCCGCTCTGAAAAAAATCAGCGTGCTTTCCGGGGGCGAAAAAAGCCGGGTCATGCTGGGCAAGCTTTTGGTAACGCCCGTGAATCTTTTGCTTTTGGACGAGCCGACCAACCATTTGGATATGGAATCCTGCGACGCCCTGCTCGCTGCGATAGACAATTTTGACGGCGTGGTAGTTATGGTGACGCACAACGAGATGTTTCTTCATGCGCTCGCGGAGCGGCTGATTGTGTTTCAGAATGACGGAATCGAAGTTTTTGACGGGACTTACGGCGAATTTCTGGAAAAAGGCGGATGGGATGATGAGATATTGAAGGAGACAAAATCCGCCCCGGAAAAATCCGAAGAAAAAAGAAACAATGTCAGCAACAGTGAGACATTAAAGCATCCGGCGGAACCGAAGCTGACGAAAAAGGAAATCCGGCGCAGGCGTTCTGAAATCATCTCGGAGCGGTCAAAACTGCTGAAGCCCGCGGAACAGAAAATTTCCCGAACCGAAGATGACATTGATCGTCATGAAAAGGAAATGGAGGCATTGAATAAAGCAATGCAGACCGCATCTCAGGCGCGGGACGGCGCAAAAATCCGGGAAATTTCACAGGCGATTCACATCTGTCAGACAGCCATCGAGCAGCTTTTTGAGGAATTGGAATTGCTCACAAAAACTTATGACGAGAAAAACGCTGTGTTTGAAAAAAGACTCGGCGAATTGGAACAGCTTGAATCCGAATCCCGGTGACAAAGATTTCTCGCAAAGGGCGCAAAGGGCGCAAAGACAGAGAAACAGAGCGTCCGCACGTTGCGGGATAGAATATTTTCAACATATACTCGTTAAGGATCAGATTCGGCTTTTTTAAAAAAAATCAGGCTGCCGGCCCGGTCCGCAGGTTTTCCGGCGCGGAGATAAAGACCTGCGGTCCCGGCTGAAAACAGACAAAAACCCCGTAGGGTGGGGTGAGCTTGCGAACCCCACCATTTTTTACGGCATATTTTTTGGATATATGCCGTATTCCGTTTTCGGATAGCTGTCTGTGTGAGTCTGTGTGAGTCTGCGGCAAAAAAAACAAAAGCGGATCAGTATATTATAATTTTTGCGATCTTTGCGAGAAACCCTTTTGCGAGAACCCCTGATAACGTCTCACTGTGACACGATGCCTCATATCAGATTTATCATTTTATCAGTAACATATCTTGTTGTTTTACTCCTGTTCCCTTTTGCAGCGGGTGCGGATACCCTTATACTGAAAAACGGAAACCGCATAGAAACCAGCCGTGCATGGGAAGAAGGGGGACTGATAAAATGCCGGCGGTTCGGCGCTGTTGTCGGCTATCCCAAAGAAAGTGTGGAGCGGATTGAACATTCCGAAACGCCCGATGCTTCGGGTGAATCTTCCGATTCAAGCTTTGAGAAATCGGAAACCTTATCTGAAGATGAAGAAGATTTATTTGAAATTACATCTGTTTATGACGGAGATACGGTTACAGCGGAAAAATACAGCCGGAAAATCAAAATAAGGCTCATGGGCATTGACGCTCCGGAAAGCGCAAGGGGCGCAATGCCTTCACAGCCTTACAGCGACGCGTCCAAAAAATATCTTCAAAACAGGGTGCTGAACAAAAGGGTCCGCCTGAAAGTATTCGGCGAAGACCGCTACGGTCGCTGTCTCGCCGAAGTTTTTCTGGGAGAAACAAATGTGAATCTGGAATTGATCAGAGCGGGTTTTGCCGAAGTCTATCAGGGCAAAATGGAAAAAAACTTTGATTCTTCAGCTTACAGGGAAGCGGAAACTGAGGCAAAAAGTCTTCGGAAAGGAATGTGGGTTTGGGAGAAATACCACATCAGCCCTCGGAAATGGCGGAGAATGGATCACTGAGAAAAAAAGATATGGATTCGACAACTTTTTAAAAATATCAGCAATTTCCGTTTACTTTTTAAGATGACGTGGTATAATTTCCTGTTAAAGAAACCCCTCCCCGGATAAAGTAAAACGGGTTTTAAACCCGCTCTACCTCGGCCGGAAGGGAGAGACTCCCCATCTCCTTCGGAGAGGGGGCAGGGGGTGAGGTGGGGATGAGGTCTGAACTGCGTAACTCCTAATCTGAAAAAAAATTGTAAGAAAAAAAAATAAAGATCATATTTACAGAGTATGAATCAAAAAACAGATAAATGAGAAAGAAACATTGAAGAAGCCGCAAAACAGTTTAATTGTTTTCTGCATTCTCACGCGAAACGTGGGAACAAGAAAAAAATTTATGTTTTTTTGTCCCTGCGGCATATCTTTTGTCTATTTATCTATTAAACAGAAAGAGAGGGCTACTGCGGGGTTTGTTTAAATTGTATAATGTAAGGAGGCATAATAAATTTGATGAAGAATGAAACGGTCCGTAAAAAAATGGGCAAAATTTCTCTGATCATGGTTGCTATTGCCATAAGCATTGCAAGCGTGTTCAGCGTTTATGATTATGTCAATGAACACAGAAAACTGAAAGATGTTTTCGATGAGATTATCGAGCCGATTCCCAAGCGCATGGCAGATGCTTTGCAGAAACCCCTTTGGTTTATGGATAAAGAACTTGCCCGCCAGTTGATCAAACTGGAAATGAAAAACAAAAGAGTATTCGCTGTTGTGATTAAAGAAGCCGAGGGGAATCTCGTTATCGCCTGCAAAAGAGATGACAAATGGGAAATTGTCGAAACCGCAGAAAAAATCAGCGGCAATTTTATCGCCAGAACTGAGCAGATTGTTTATGAAAAAGACTTTGCCGGCACAGTTGATATTTATTTCACGACCCGGTTCATAGATGAGGCGCTCATAAAGTTGAGCTATTTCATGGTGATAAAGGTTATACTGATGAGCATCTGCCTTGTGTCCGCACTGCTGCTGACAGTGAATATCTTCCTTGTAAAGCCTATCGCCAGCGTCATCAGGGGTTTGGACAGTGTGGGGAGTGAAGTCAGGTCTGCTTCGGAACAGGTTTCTTCCACGGGCAGGTGTCTGACAGACGGGGCATCACGGCAGGCAGCAGGCGTTGAGCAGGTATCGTCTTCTTTGGAAGAAATCGCTTCCATGACCCGGCAGAATGCGGAAAATGTGGATCATGCCAATACCCTGATGATCGAAACTGTTCACATTGTCAGCGAAGCTGCCGGATTTATGACAGAACTGAACGCTTCAATGGCAGAAATTTCAAAGTCAAGCGAAGAAACCCGGAAAGTTATCAAAGCCATTGAAGAGATTGCGTTTCAGACCAATCTGCTGGCATTGAACGCGGCTGTTGAAGCAGCCCGCGCCGGAGCAGCAGGCGCGGGATTTGCCGTTGTTGCCGATGAAATACGGAATCTTGCCATCCGTTCCGGCAACGCCGCAAAAAATACCGCAGACCTCATAGAAGCCTCCATTAAGCGGATAGAATACGGCTCAGACATGGCATTCAAAGCAGACGAGGCATTCAAAAGAGTTTCGGACGGCTCGAATAAAGTTGAAAAACTGCTGGGTGAGATTTCGGCAGCTTCCCGTGAGCAGGCAACAGGTGTCGGCGAAATCAGTCAGGTGATGCTTGACATTGACAAGGTAACGCAGGAAAATGCGAGCAGCGCCGAAGAAACTGCTTCTGCGATTGAAGAGATAAACGGTCAGGCAGAACTGATACGCGAGTTTGTGGCAGAACTCGTCATGCTGGTCGGTATAAAAAACGGAAAAAAGACCATATAGACAGCAGATTGAAACATAAAGAAATCACTTATGAATCTGAACGTCTTTTTGAATCTGAACGTAAAAAAAAAGGTGGAATTTTTCAGGGAGCGGTAAAAGAGATACAATTTGTCTCTGCCAATCAAATCAAACCAATGCCGGCGTGATCCTCGGCGATTTTCCCAGCGGGCTTTCATCCGCCGGCAACGTGCAGCCGTAAGTCCGCTCAAGGGTTTTCCTAAAACCGGCTCCCCCATCCGAAAGGGGCATTTTGCCCCTATCAAATACTCCTTTCACCCCATTGACTGACCTCGGTATTTTATGAAATAGACCTCTTTCAAAAGTCAATTTTTATCCAATAAAATCAATGGGGCAAATTCCAGTTTTGAAAGAGGTTTAATAAACACTTCAAATTCCCACAGGGGCAATTTGCTGCCGAAGATTCAGAACATATTCACAATGTCTGTAAATTTAAAAAAGGATTAAGCCATGTCAGCTTACAAAATGAAACAAATCTGCTTTGTATATTTTACAGTTATTTTCTTATCGCTGGCTTGCTCTTCAGCTTATGCTGATACGAATGCAGGCGGAATAATTTCAGCAAATACCGCATGGAATCTTGCGGGCAGTCCGTATATTGTTACTGCCGATGTTACGGTAAACAAAGGAATCACTTTGACGGTTGAAGCCGGTGTAAAAATTAAATTCAACAGCGGGTTAAATCTGAGTGTTTGGGTAACACCCTTAATCTGTAAAGATTTGCAATCTGTCTCTCAAGATGAATACCTTCCATATTAATAAGGATTAAGCCATGTTAAACAGGATAAAACAAATTCGGGTAGTGGTGTAGAAGAGGTGACGGGAAGGTGTCACTCCGAGCGCAGCGGAGAATCTCTGTTTTCACAGTGCGCTGTTATGAAATGAGATTCTTCGCTGCGCCCGGAATGACAGCGGATAACAACGGCAGAATTCATCACCTCTACTACATCACTACCCGTATTTGATGATGAAAAGGAGGTAATTACAAAATGGATACCCGATTAAACAACTCGGAAATAATCAAAAAAATTCTCACAGATTTTGCAGAAACCTATCCCCTAAGCGGTGAATGCCGGTTAAAGATTCTGTTTGATGACAGGCAGAAAAGCTATATGGTTCTGCATATAGGATGGCATGGTAACAAATATATCCACAACGCCATGATTCATATTGAAATTATTGACGGCAAAATCTGGATTCAGAATGATCACACAGAAGAAGGAATTGCCACAGACCTGATTGAATCCGGCATCCCCAAAGAACAGATTGTGCTGGGCTTCCGTCATCCCAAAATACGGCAATACACGGAATTTGCGGCAGCATAATCTGAACCGCAGATTTTACTGATTTCACAGAGGCATCAGCGTAATTCCGTGTAATCTGCGGTTCAGATGGCGTTTTTCGAAGCAGGATACAGTGATTTTAAGCAGTGAGAAATGTGTGGTAGTCATAATTGCAGATTTCATTGTTTAAGGATTTGAAATGCGTATTTCAGATATTATCTGGCTGCCTCAGATTATTGACAAATTAGAATGGAAACATCATGTCAGCCCTTATGAGGCGGAAGAAGTGCTTTTTGACAACCCGTTATATCGCAAGTTGCAGAAAGGACATATTCCGGGAGAGGATTTGTATTCGGCTTTTGGAAAGTCAGATGCGGGACGTTATCTGATAATTTTTTTCATATACAAATCTTCCCGTGAGGCACTGATTATAAGTGCGAGGGACATGGATGACAAAGAAAGGCGTTTATATGACCGAAGATAAACAACTGCCTGAATTGAAAAGCTATGAAGAAATGGCGGAGTTCTGGGATAATCACAGTCTGGCAGATTACTGGGATCAGACAGAACCTGCGGAATTTGAAATTTCATCTGAATCCCGTAGTCGCTATCTGGTGTCGCTTGACCGGAATCTCCTGCTGCGATTACAGCCGGTTGCCCGTATGCGGGGATTGAGTATTGAAAGCATAGTAAATCTGCTGATCGAACAGCGTCTGAATGAAATCGGGGTGAAATAATTTCAGGACTCCTTTAAGCTGTGAAGCGGGAGAACACACTGTCTGAACCATGATTAACCTGATTAAAAGGATTTTCATGATTCTGTCTTAATTCTGTTAATCATGTGAATCATGGTTCTAATAAAGATCAAAGGAGAAATAAGCATGTTATCATCTGTCCAGATAAATATTCCCCATGACTTGGCGGCAAGACTGGAACAGTCGGCGTTTCAGATTCCGCAAATTATCGAATTGGGATTACGGGAACTGAACGCCTCTGCACAGGTCGGATACAAAGGCTTTGCCGATATTCTGGAATTTTTAGCCGATCTGCCCGAACCTGAAAAAATAATTGAACTGCGTCCTTCAGAATATTTGCAGAGCCGGATAAGCCGCCTGCTTGAAAAAAACCGTTCACAAGGGCTGACAGCGGATGAAGAACAGGAATGGGAACAGTATCAGTATCTGGAACATCTGGTTCGTATGGCAAAAGCCAAAGCCTTATTGAAATAGGAGTTACGCTTATGGAATTTACGCATCGTAAAAATGAACCGCAAAGTTTCGCAAAGTTCCCCGCAAAGTTACGCAAAGTTATGCAAAGTTTCAAAATATATCTTTGCGGAACTCTGCGGTTTACTTTGCGGAACTCTGCGGTTAAAAAAAATCAGGATTCAACTGCGTAACTCCTATGAAACTTAAAAAAAGTGAACAATAGATGGGGTCTTATATGCAACAAATATAAAGGGAGTGATTTGGCTTCACCGGATCCGCTTACAGGGGAAATCGTTGCTCTTTATCATCCCCGTAAAGAACGGTGGTC
>JAIFKL010000035.1 GCA_020049595.1 Desulfobacteraceae bacterium | reverse complement strand
CGCCCTCCCTATCCTGCATTTTCAATATGAATGACAAAAGTTTTTCCTTATCTCCCGAACTGCTTTACAACGGCATTACCAATCTGGAAATAAGGCTGAAAGCAGGCTTTATCTATGGAAGAGAAGATACAGAATACGGAGAAAAGCAGAATGATTGCAGGATGGAATTAAAAATGAGATATTATTTTTAAAAACAGGAGGGCTGTAAAAATATGGAAACAGGAAAATCAGACAGTGAACACTTTTCCATAGTCGAAGTAGCGGAATTAAGCAAGAAATTCGATAAGATGACTGCTGTTGACAAGATATGCTTCAATGTGCGGCAGGGGGAGCTTTTCGGTTTTCTCGGTCCTAACGGCGCTGGCAAAACCACCACAATCAATATGCTCACAGGGCTTGCCCGGCCGGATTCGGGAACGATACGCATCGGCGGGCTGGACTGCACGGAAAATCCCAAAAAGGCACAGCATCTGATGGGCATTGTTCCTGACGAAAGCAATCTCTACCCCGAACTGTCGGGCTTTGACAACCTCTGTTTCTGCGCCGCGCTCTACGGAATGCCCAAGAAGGAACGTCTTGTCAGAGCCGGAGAACTGCTTGAGACATTCGGATTGAAAGAGGCGGGAAATCGGAAATTCGGCGGATATTCCAAAGGAATGAAACGGAAGCTTACCATTGCAGCGGGAATTATTCACTATCCCAAGATTCTGTTTTTAGATGAGCCGACCACCGGCATTGATGTTGCAAGCGCACGCCAGATCAGACAGCTTATCGCCGACCTTCACCGTGATGGAACCACGATATTTCTGACCACACATTATATTGAAGAAGCTGAAAGGCTGTGCGGGCGGATTGCCTTTATCGTAAAAGGGCGGATTGTTCAGACCGAAACCGTGGCAAATCTCTTGCAGCCTGTTCAGGAGAAGCATATAATGCTGATCTCTTTTTCAGCGTCGGCAAAAGATATAGTCAAAGAACTTGCCTCGGAATTTCGGGATATTCAAATTTATCCTGTTTCTGCGGGACAGATACGCGTGGAATCGGAAAAGCCTGTCAGAGCCGGAGCGCTGGCAAGATTCATCGAAGATCAGGGCGCGGAGGTGACAGAAGCCCGCAAACTGAATCCCTCTTTGGAAGATATTTTTGTCCGCATTACCGGCATCGAAGTGAATGCCATGAAAAATGAGAAGGAGAAAAAAGGAGGAAACTCATGAGACAATGGATTGCTTTCTGGAATATCATACTGAAAGATATGCGAGCCTATTATCTCAAGCCGCCGAATATCAGTTGGGGGCTGATATTTCCTGTGGCATGGACAGGGATGTTTTTCATCAAATCCGGCAGCGGCAAGGAGAGCATTCCCTCGCTGCTGCCGGGAGTCATTGCCATTTCCGTGCTTTTCGGCACGACCTCGATGCTGGCGGTAACTGTCACATTTGAAAAGAAAAACCGGTCATTCGAGCGACTCCTGCTTGCGCCGATTTCTCTGGAACTTCTAATGCTTGCCAAGACATCCGGAGCGATTTTCTTCGGCGCAGCCAATGCGCTTGTTCCGGTTATTCTTGCCATGTTTCTTGCCGATCTTTCTCAGGTTGCATGGATGACGGTGCTGCCTGCTGTTTTTCTGATCGCAGTTGCTTCGACATTTCTGGGGCTTTTTATCGCTGTATCTGTAAGTGAAGTATTTGAGGCGCAGACATTTTCCAATTTTTTCCGGTTTCCGATGATATTTCTCTGCGGTCTTTTTTTTCCGATTGATTCGCTTCCGATTTTTCTCAAGCCCCTGTCATATCTGCTTCCTTTGACTTACGGCGCGGATATTCTTCACGGAGCGGTCCATGGAAAAAATATCATGCCGCTGGGCTTGGATTTTCTGCTCATCACCGGTTTCTGCATCGCCCTTTTTTGTATCAGTCTCAGGAATGTGAACCGGAAATGGATTGTCTGAATTTTGTGCCCACCGGCATAATCTGCGCTTCTGTAGAACGCCCCGGGCTGAAACAGACGCAAGCCGTTTTATCGGCAAAACGGTCTGCGTCTGTTTCAGGCTTCGGCGTTTTACAGAAAATTCGGAAAGCGCAAATTATGACGATGGGAAGTATATATGCAGGTTGGCATGATTATGACAATAGAACACAAAAATATTTTGTTTTTTTCAGCCTTTTTTTATATTGTTTTTTTGCTGTTTTCACAAGTATTCTCTCAGGAAAGCAAAAAGCCGAATCCGACTGAAGCTGTCATCTGTGAGGTCGTCAAAGACCGTACACCCCAGAATCAGGCTGCTGTGTTTTCCATTTCAGCGGGAAAAATATTCTGTTTTACAAATTTTGACCCCGTGCCTGAAAAAACGGTTATCTGTCATAACTGGTTTCGGACAGATATTTTGAACACAAAAATAAAATTGGTTCTGAATCCGCCGAAATGGTCAACATTCAGCAGCATTCAGCTCCGGGAATCTGACAAGGGACCTTGGCGGGTGGAAGTGACTGATTCGGATGGAAATATTCTGAATACGCTGAGATTCAGCATCACGGACTGACAGATGACCCGACTCATTCTGGCGCGTGATTCATTTAACCGCAAAGAACGCAAAGGACGCAAAGAACGCAGAGTTTTTAAAATATATTTTTGCGCCCGGGCTAAAATCAGATGCGCCCTTTGCGGTTGGAAAATCGTTTAACCGCAAAGAACGCAAAGGACGCAGAGTTTTTAAAATATATCTTTGCGCCCGGGCTAAAATCAGATGCGCCCTTTGCGGTTGGAAAATACTAACCGCAACGCGAGACTACTTAACGATGTCAGCAGCTTTAAATCACATTCTCTTTTTTTTATTAACCATCCGATGGCAGGATATTGCCGATATTGCTTTAAACAGTTTTATCCTGTTCCGGCTTTATATTCTCTTTAAGGGAACCAAAGTATTTCGGATGCTGATCGGAATCGTTCTGCTCTGGTTCTGTCAGGAGATTGCCTTTTCCCTGCGCTTTATTGTGACAAGCCTTGTCATTCAAGGCATTACAGCGGTTTCCGCGCTGATTATTATCGTGGTTTTCAGCAATGAAATCCGCTCGGTTTTTCAGGCAAAAAATCTCAAAGCCATTCTCTGGGAATTTCCCCGGAAAACCATTCAGACGCCGGTGGAAATCATTGCTGACAGCATATTTGAAATGGCGCGGAAATATTGCGGCGCGCTGATTGTTTTTCCGGGAAAAGACGACTTGAAGGAAATCATACAGAACGGGCTGCCTTGGGACGGTCTGGTTTCCAAAGAAATGATTATGAGCATTTTCTGGTACGGCAATCCGGTTCATGACGGCGCGGCGGTCATTCAGGGAGACCGTGTGACGGAAGTCGGCGTTATTCTTCCCTTATCCAAGCGGAATCTGCCAGCAAGCTACGGCACCCGGCACAGAGCCGCAAAAGGGCTGATTGAAGTTTCAGACGCGCTGGTGGTTGTCGTCTCTGAGGAAAGGGGCAGCGTGCTTGCCGCAAAAGGGAACCGTCTGAATGTCTTATATGACAAAGAGGAGCTTGAAAAAGAACTGCTGGAACATGCCGGTGTTCAGGTACGGCAACAGGGAGATCGGAAAGAGAAGCTGAGTCTGTGTACAGCAGGACTGATTTGCATGTTATGTGTGACCGGAATATGGTTCGGCATCACACGAGGTCTGAACACACTGATTGCCCTTGAAGTGCCGATAGAGTATATGAACCGGGATTCGGCTGTAAAAATCGTTTCCGCAACCATCAATACAGTGCGGGTTCATCTCAGCGGTTCGGATATTCTGATAAAATCCGTCCGGCCCGAACAGGTTCGGGTAAAAATTGATCTGAGCAAAGCAGTAATCGGACACAATTCTTTTCCCATAAAAAAAGAGGATATCACGCTGCCGCCCGGCATCTTTCTGACAAAAATCGAGCCGGATGTTGTTGAAATGAAAATCGAATCGCCGGTCAAACTCGAAGTTCCCATCACCTGCATCAATCTTGATCCGGCATTGGAAATGATAAACACATCTGCTGCAATGGCTTATCTTCACCTCAGCGGTCCCGATGATCTTATAAAATCTGTCCGCCCCGAGGAATGTCAGGTAAAAGCAGATTTGAGCAAAGCTGTTGAAGGAATTAACACGGTTCCCGTTATGAAAGAAAATATCGTTCTGCCTCCCGCAATTACATTGAAAAAACTTGAGCCGGATACGATTGAAATAAAAGTCGGCAGACTGATAAGCAAAGAACTGCCGATTCAGGCAGACTGGACCGGAAAATTAGATGAGCGCTTTATTCTTACCGAAGTCAGAATTTCGCCTGAAAAAATTCTTGTGAAAGGCAATCCCCGGATACTTGAAAACTTTTCAACAATTTATACGGAAAAAATACCCCTTGACAATATAGAAAAAAGCGGAAATCTTACTGTAAAGCTGGAAATTAACGGTTCAAAAATAAAAATTGCCCCTGATTTTCAGGATAAAGCTGAGGTAAGATATGTAATCAGAGAAAGAATCGGCGGGATCGCGGGATATGAGTAGCTATGAAAACTTTTCGCCATTTTTCTATCAAATATAAGCTGATCCTGCTGATGCTGTTTATCAGCGGCAGTGTGCTGCTACTGGCTTCCGCATTTTTCATTGTCAACGAACTGATTACTTTTCGGCAGGGAATGATTAACGAACTCTCAATGCTTGCCAAAGTCGTGGCAAACACGGGTGTCGCGGCAATAGCGTTCAATGATCGGAAAGCCGCGGAAAAAACAATGGCAGCCATGTATGTTGAACCGAGCATTGTTTTTGCCGGCATCTATACGGCAGAAGGCAATCTCTTTGCAGAATATTATAAAAATACAGGTAAGTTATCATACCAAGACCGAAAATCTGACAGAAAGATTTCCGAAGCCAAAGCCGCGGGCGATCAGGGAGCGCTTGAAGGCTATCCTTTTTTCGATGACCATCTTGATGTATTTGAGAATATTGTCTCTGACACCGGCATGTTCGGCATTGTCTATATCCGGGCGGAAATGAAGGAAATTTACAGCCACCTGAAATGGTATATCATCACCTGCGGAACTATTCTGTTTTTTTCTTTTATATCAGCTTTTTATATTTCATCAAAGCTTCAGAATATCATTTCTCTGCCCATACTGGAACTGACCCGGACAATGAAAATGATTTCCGGCTGGAAAAATTACGCAGTCCGTGTGGAACGGAAAAATGATGATGAACTGGGAATGCTGATAGACGGCTTCAATGAAATGCTGACACAGATTCAGATGAGAGATCGGCAATTGGACCAGCAGCGGGAAAATCTGGAATATGAAGTGGCGATGCGTACCGCAGAGCTTGCGGGCGCAAACAAAGGCTTGGAACAGACCGTTGCCGAACTGAAACATGCCAAAGAAGCCGCAGAAGTTGCCAACCGAATCAAAAGCGAATTTCTTGCCAACATGAGTCATGAAATCCGGACACCTCTGAATGCCATTCTCGGATTTGCTGAGGTGTTGCTGAACAAGCTTGAGGATTCGGAGCAGACAGTCTATCTTAAAAGCATTCAGTCATCGGGAAAATCTTTATTAGTTTTACTCAATGATATTCTTGATCTTTCAAAAATTGAGGCAGGCATGTTGGAAATTCAGCCGGAGCCTGTCAGTATCCCCGGACTCATTGCCGGAATTAAGATTCTGTTTTTATATGAATTTGAGAAAAAGGGCTTGGAATTTAAGTCAAGTATAAGCGAAACCCTGCCCGGAACTTTGCTCCTTGATGAAATAAGAGTCCGGCAGATTCTGATAAATCTGGTGGGAAATGCGGTAAAGTTTACTCATCAGGGGGGAGTGGAGGTGAGGGTCAGGGGTGAGATTGCCGACAATGCCGCCCACTTCTCACCCCTTAACCTCATCATCGAAATCGCAGACACCGGCATCGGCATTCCTGAGGATCAACTGGAAGTCATTTTTGAAAACTTCCGCCAGCAGGACGGACAGAGCATCCGGAAATACGGCGGCGCAGGTCTGGGATTGGCAATCACCAAAAGACTGACAGAGATGATGAACGGAAACATCACTGTTCAAAGCCGGGTCGGAAAAGGAAGTGTGTTCCGAATCATTTTTCGGGATGTTCGGGCTGTGGAACATTTTGTTATTGAAGATAAAATCAGCTATGCAGAGACACCGGCTGTCAGAGAAACATCAGCCCTTTCCGAACAGAAAAGCAGCGCAGAAACATCGGGCGGAAATGTTCTTTCCTCCGAAACTTTGTCCCGATTCACCGAACTGATAAGCATTTTGGAAAAAGAATTTGTTCCGAAATGGAAAGAAATCAGGGAAACGCTTATTTTTGACGAAGCGGACGTGTTTGCGGAGCAGGTGAATGCAAAAGCGGCGGAATACGGATGTAAGCTGCTGAAAGATTGGAGTGAAAACATCAAATATCAGTTGCAGCACTTTGATATAGAATCTCTCCCGGAGACCTTTGAGCAATTTTCCGAAATAACAGAAAAACTCAAAAGATTGATGAGAGATGATTGACAGTCTCTGCGGTCTCTGCGGTCTTTGAGAGAAACAATCTCTCGCAAAGAACGCAAAGAACGCAAAGAAAAAATAATAATATAATATATTAATATTTAATTATATATTATACAGTCTCTGCGGTCTCTGCGTTCTTTGCGAGAAACAATAAGTGCTACGACAGGGAGATGAACAATGCCTCTGAAAAAATCTGTTTCGGAAGAAAAACCCTTTATTCTCATTGTTGACGATGTTCCGAAAAACCTGCAAGTTTTGGGAAGCATTCTGAGGGAGGAGGGATATTTCTTTACGCCTGCAACCAGCGGAAAGCAGGCGCTGAAAATAATTGAAAAAAGACTTCCGGATTTGATTCTGCTGGATATAATGATGCCCGAAACAGACGGTTATGAAGTTTGCAGAATTTTGAAAAAAAATCCGGCAACAAAAGATATTCCGATTATATTTCTGACGGCAAAAACAGATACCGAAGATATTATCAAAGGTTTTGAACTGGGCGGTGTTGATTATATTATCAAGCCTTTCAATCCGACAGAACTGCTGGCAAGAATTAATACCCATCTGGAAATATTGAAAGTCAGCAATGACCGTAAAGAATTGCTTCATGTCCTGTGCCACGATCTGGCAAATGTATTTTCGCCGATTATTTCCGCGCTGAATATTATTCATGACTATGACACATTTCAAATTCTGAAAAAAGATATGGAAACAGCCGCGTTGAACGGTATGCGGATCATTGAACTTGTGCGGACCATACGGGCTTTGGAGGACAAAAAAATCAAATTGAAACTGGAAGATGTCGAACTGAAGGAAACCGTAGAAACCTCCGAACTGATGCTGAAAAAAAAATTGGACGAAAAAAATATAAAACTTGTTAAAAATGTTGACGGCAGACTCAGAGTTTATGCGGAATTCACTTCTCTGACAAATTCTGTGATAAACAATTTGCTGACCAATGCCATAAAATTTTCCTACCCGGATTCAAAAATCATTGTTGAAGCAACGCAGAGCGATGATAAAGTGATTCTTTCGATTCAGGATTTCGGCATCGGAATGTCGGAGCAGATGCAACGGGATATATTTGATATGAAAAAAACGACTTCCAGAATCGGAACAAGGGGCGAAACCGGAACCGGCTTCGGAATGCCGCTGGTAAACAAATTTGTCAAAGCCTACGGCGGCTCAATCGAAATATCTTCAAAGCGGGAAAAAGACGCACCCACGGATAATAAAACAGACCACGGCACGGAAATCAGACTGATATTGAAAGCCGGCAGCAAGCTTGCGGTGAGCGAAGCCGTGCGGTGAGCGAAGCCGAACCGCTTTTTTTAACGAGAAATACAGGAGAATATTTCTACCGATAAATACGCTTTGCACCCTATTGACTTATTTTTCTTTTTCAATATATATAGGAGTTACGCAGTTGAATCCTGCTTTTTTTTTAACCGCAGAGTTCCGCAAAGATATGTTTTAAACCTTTGCGGAACTTTGCGGGGAACTTTGCGCTCTTTGCGGTTCGTTTTTTACGATGCGGAAATT
>JAIFKL010000062.1 GCA_020049595.1 Desulfobacteraceae bacterium | reverse complement strand
GGCGCAATCGTCGCGCTCTGCTCCCTGATTCTGTTTAAAAATCATCAGGTTCTGATCGGACTGATGACCGGCGTTGCCTGTATTCAGATGGTGTCGTTTGACACGCATTACCGTCATCTCGGTCGTGCGCTTGCTTCAAACCGCCGCGTCATTTACGGTATGCCTGTTATGATTGTTTTCCTGTTTGCCGGGCATTTTCTTTTAGGCAAAGAAGTTCCGGCCGCAGTTATTCTGGGCGCATCTCTTGTTTACGGCTTTCTGCCCACGGTAACGCATTTTGTGCGGCTTGTTTCCGCCAAAAACTGAACCAGCGCCGCCTCGTAAAGGTTGTTAAGCCTGTCGAAACACGGAAAAAGCTCCGTAGGAGCGTCATCTTTGTAGGAAAATGTTTCCGGCAGCCCCCGAACTCCCTGAAATATTTTTTTTTATGAATCACTTGAACACTGTTGAAATTTTCATAATCGCGGGATTCCAGTTCACGCCTTCGCTTTCCGATGCGCTGATGTTCAGCAAAATTTTCGGCTTGCCGTCAAAAGAAGCAATCCCCAGCGTCACACCTTTTTCCACAAGTTCGGGAATGCCTGTAATCGTGAGAACTTTGTTTTCGCTTGAATATGTTTTGACCTTATCGAGTTTTTCCGGGTTGCCGATGTAAATGACCGAAGGTTTGGAAGACGGCAGATCAGGAGATTCATTCACCTCCGTTAATTGGGAGGCACCGATGGCTCTTCCGACAGCCTTTTTCATTTCTTCTGCAAAATCAGGGGCATCTATCACATGAACGGAAACATGTTCGGCTTTATTTATATCATTATTAAAAGCAAACAGTTTCAGAAAAAGCGCTGCCTGAATCTGGGGCGGAACATTGCTGTAGGTTTCTGCATCCGAAATTGAAAATGTGCCGAAAATTATCAAAAATAAAAAGATATTACATCTCAGAAGCCGGTTAATTTTTTTCATTTTTACCCTCCTGTTTGCTGTTGCAAATTTATATCTGAAATATTTACAGACAAAATAACACATTGTCAATATTTCGGAAATCAAATTTATTTTTTTATAAAAAAAGACGGCGGAGAACAGCCCTAAGAATGCGGAATGTTGCCTGTTTTAAAGTATCCCGGGCTGAAAACAGACAGGAATCCGTTTTATTTGATTTGCTTAAATCGGCAGGCAGCCTGCACAAATCCTTTTTTACCCGGCTTTTAAAAAAAAATAAAATATATTGATTTTATTAATTATTATTTTTATATTGAACACTGCTTGAACAATTATATCCAAAAAAATCAGATTCATTTTTTACTTATGTTAAAATTTTGTTAATTTTTCTTGCTTTCAAAAACCAATGTGATAAAAGAGAGAGAAAGTTCGGTCTCTCAATTTAATCTCGAAGATGTTGAAGAGGGTGTTTTCCCTTGGTGAAGGAGGTGAACGGAGAGGGTTCTTGTTTCAGATTGGAAACAAGAATGTTCTTGTTTCCGGATCATTTTGAAAGAAAGTGTCACAGGAGGGTAATAAATGAAGAAGTTTGTGATTATCGCAGTGGCAGTCGTCTTTGCATTTGTGATGGCAGGAAATGTTTTTGCGGATGAAGAAGCGCTGAAAAAAGAATGCGTTGAAAAATGCGAAGCCGCAGCCAAGCTGGTCAAGGAAAAAGGACTTGACGCCGCAAAAGCGGAAATCAGCAAGAAGGACGGGCCCTTTGTTTCTGCCAATACCTATGTTTATCTGCAGAAAATGGACGGAACCATGGAAGCCCATCCGATGAATGCGGCGCTGATCGGCAAAAACACGCTTGACCTGAAAGACGTCAACGGCAAAGAATTCTGCAAAGAATTCATAAAGATTGCAAAAGGAACCGGTTCCGGCTGGGTGGATTATATGTGGCCCAAACCCGGTGAGGAAAAACCGTCTCAGAAAAACAGCTATGTGCTGAAAATTGACGACAACACATTCGTGGGTGCCGGCTATTACAAATAAGCGGGGCTTTTGTTTATCCCTGCAAGGGGAGCGAACGGAGACTGTTCCGATCTGATGGCGGAACCAGCATGAATGATTCTGTTTTCGGTTTTTTTTGAAAAAAAATATCTATGGAGGATGGTAATATGAAAAAGTTTGCGATCATCGCATTGGCGGTCGTGTTTGCATTTGTCATGGCAGGAAATGTTTTCGCAGATGAGGGCGCTCTGAAAAAAGAATGTGTTGAAAAATGTGAAGCTGCTGCTAAACTGATCAAGGAAAAAGGGCTTGATGCCGGAAAAGCGGAAATCGGTAAGAAGGACGGCCCCTTTGTTTCTCCCAATACTTATGTATTTTTGCAGAAGATGGACGGAACCATGGAATCACATCCGGTGAATCCGGCGCTGATCGGCAAAAATATGACGGATGTGAAAGACAGCAACGGCAAAGAATTTTTTAAGGAATTCATTAAGATTGCCAAAGGAGCCGGTTCCGGCTGGGTGGATTATATGTGGCCCAAACCCGGTGAGGAAAAACCGTCTCAGAAAAACAGCTACGTCCTGAAAGTTGATGATAATTGCTTCGTGGGTGCCGGCTACTATAAATAAGTAAATCCTTCCGTTTCTCCTTCTCGGCTGACCGGAGATTTTTTTGAATTGAGAGATGTGTCAGTTCCCGTAACGGGAAGCATTTCAAGTAAGTTGTCCTGTGTACGCTGAATCGCCGATGATGAAAGTCGGTATCAGTGTACACAGGTTTCTCCGGCATTCCTCCTTTAATCCTGAAAATTCTGTCTTTTTTTGAATTCTGCTGACGTTTCAACTTTTTTTATTCTATGGCAAAACTTCTGATTTTCCATCAGGGGGCTTTGGGGGATTTTGCAGCGGTTTTTCCTGCCATTCTCCGGCTCAGAGAAAATTTTCCTCAGATCGCTGTGCTTTGTCAAAGCAGTCTCGGCAAACTTGCCTGTTCCTTAAATGTGGCAACTCAATGTTTTCCGTCAGAATCCGCTATCTTTGCTTCTCTTTATTCAGACAGACCCGACATAAGGGTTCGGCATCTGCTACGGGCTTATGACGAGATCATTCTTTTTTCTTATTCCGAGTCTCTGAAGCGGACAGTTTCACAGGTGAATAAAAATGTCTGTCTCATCTTTCCCCGCCCGGATGTTTCTCAGCAAATTCATATCACAGCGCATATTCTCTCGAATCTGACAAGATGCGGTCTGCTGAAAGCAGATGAGCCGGTGCCGGCATCTGACAGGGACAGAAGAGATAAAGATTTTGATTCAAAGAAAATATTGCTTCATCACGGGTCCGGCAGCAAAAGAAAAAATTGGAATATTTCAAACTTCCGGCGCGTCGCTGAAATCCTTGCTTCAGACGGAAAGCGAATTGAATTTATTCTGGGACCTGCCGAATATTCTATGGCAGATATGCTGAAAAAAGATGATCCTGACCGGATTGTTCACAGAATTTCGGATTTGCCCGAACTGCTGTCATTGCTCAGAACTGCGGGCGGGTTTATCGGAAATGATTCCGGTGTGAGTCATCTGGCGGCTTTTCTGGGGCTGCCGACGGTTGCAGTTTTCGGTCCTTCGGACCCGCAGCGATGGAAACCTGCGGGGCGCTCGGTTGCCGCCGTGCGCCCCGATAATCTTGACTGCCGCCCCTGTTTTGAGACAAATTCTGAAAATTGCCGTAACATCGAATGTCTGAACAGAACATCTCCTGAAAATGTTGTTCGGGCATTTTACGAATTAATACCAATATCGCTGTCAAAATCAGATGTCGCTCACGCTCCATGCTCGGAGCCGGGAGCGTGAGCGGCCGACGTTTCATAACTTTATGAAAGCGAATCCGTATAAGGTGATGCACAATTTTTTTCCCACAAAGATCACAGTATAGTGATCCGCTTCCGGTTTTTTACGGCATATTTTCCGCATATATGCCGTATTCCGTTTTCGGACAGCCGTCTGTGTGCGTCTGTGTGCGTCTGCGGCAAAAAAACAAAAGCGGATCAGAATACTTTTCTCTGTGTCCCCCTGTGGGAAAAAAATTCTCCGCAGAGGACATACAAGTTTCCAAGGTTAATTTTTTATGAAACATCACCGGAACATCTTCAAATCTCCTGTCCGGGAAAAATCCTCTGTGGGAATGAGCGAGGCACTGGGGCAGTCCGAAATTTTTCTGGAATTTCAGGAGCGTCTTTCCCGTGCGGCACCCGTCAGCCGGCCCGTGCTGCTCATCGGCGAGCGGGGGACCGGCAAAGAATTAGCCGCATCACGGCTGCATTTTCTTTCCCGGCAGTGGCAGGGACCCTTGGTTGCGCTGAACTGCGCCGCGCTCACGCCGTCTCTGATCGGCTCGGAACTTTTCGGCTATGAAAAAGGCGCATTCAGCGGCGCGGATGCCCGCCGTATCGGCAGATTCGAGGCCGCAGACGGCGGAACGCTTTTCTTGGATGAAATCGGCAATATTCCTATGGATGTTCAGGAGAAAATCCTGCGGACGGTGGAATACGGCACATTCGAGCGGGTCGGCAGTTCGGAGCGCATTGAAGCGGAGGTGCGGATCATTGCCGCCACCAATGCCGATCTGAAAAAGTTGGTTGCCGAAGGGCGGTTCAAAGCGGATCTGTTAGACCGGCTTTCCTTTGAAGTGCTTTTTCTGCCCCCGCTCAGGGAGCGTGGAGAAGATATTCTGCTGCTGGCAAAGCATTTTGCGGCGCGCATGGCGTTTGAACTGGGGCGTGCAGACGTTCCGGGATTCAGTCCCGAAGCCGCAGACCGGCTTCAGAAATATTCATGGCACGGGAATGTGCGGGAGTTGAAAAACGTAGTGGAACGAGCGGTTTACCGCTCCGATGCGGCGCTGATCACGGAGATTGATTTTGATCCCTTCCGCTCTCCGTATTCAGAACTTCCGGTTTTCAAAGAAAACCCGGGGGAAAGCCCTGTTCCGGTTTCAGACAGTTTTCTGAACAAGCCGCTGAAAGAAGCGGTTCGGGAATTGGAAAGCCTTTTGCTCGCAAAAGCCCTCAGCGAGGCAAAATACAACCAGCAAAAAGCCGCCCGGCTGCTGGGACTTACTTATCATCAGTTCCGGGGACTGTATCGGAAATATAACAAATAAGGGCAGTAATGCAGAAACAGTGATTCGGAAATGTCATTGTTCCGACAGGCTCAACAGCCGTGTTCCGGCAGGCTCAACAGCCGATGCCTGAGCGGAGCCGAAGGAACAGGCTCAACAGCCTTCTGAACGAAGCGAAGAATCTGCCGTAAAACTGCCCGGCTGAAACAGATAAACCCGTTCTGCTCCGTCCCTGTAAAACGGGTTTGAAACCCGTTCTACTTTTATGCGGTAAACCCCGTTCTGCTTACTTTTTGTCATTCCGGGCGAAGCGAAGAATCTGCCGTAAAACTGCCCGGCTGAAACAGATAAACCCGTTTTCTGCTTTTATTCGGTAAAACGGGTTTTCTATTTTCAGCCATGCCGTTCCGCTTACTTTTATGAGATTCTTCGTTGCGCTCAGAATAACACAGTTTTTCAGGATATTACGAATAATATACCCCGCGCCCTTAAATATCTAACTCAAGGTTTGTCATATCACCCGGCTGAAAACCCAGACTGTTGAAAAATTTCAAAAGCCGCCAGTCCCGTCGGTTTACAAATGTAATAACGGTGACGACACCCTGTTTTTTCAGCGTATTCTTCATTTCGCTGAACAACAGCTTTGCCAGTCCCTTTTTCTGATGCTCAGGGTCAACGCCGATGGTATCAATCCATCCGATGTTTTCCGGAACGCCGTATTCCCACCTGCTGACGCCGCCGATAATAAAACCCAGCACCTTACCGTTCAATTCGGCAACAAGCGCGCAAACCTGTGAGTGTTTCTGGGTCAGTTCAAGCTTCATTTCCCAATATTCGGGCCTCGCTTTCTCCAGAACCTTGATGTCTATTTCAACGATTCGCTTCAGGTCCGAGGGAAGCATGGGGCGGATAACAGGGGAACCGGAAGATATTTCACTCATATAACTCTCCTTTATTTTTATGTTATGTTTCAGAGCATAGTCTTATCAATTCTTTCAATGAGGTTTCTTTTCTTAGAGACTCAATGTCTGTGTTGTCCAATTTATCAAGTTGAAAGTTATTTTTTATATAGCCCTGAGTAATTGTCGGGAATAAAAAGTATCACTTTGGGGAAATATCTTGAGTAATTTTTCTTTTACTCTTGCTGATTCAAAAAATATTATCTCAATTTCCGGTTCAAATAAAAATATCTTTACCTGCCCCGATTTTCCCAAACGCTTGAATATGTATTCAATCTGTTCCTTCTTTTCTTCAGTTTCAGTATGTTCCGCAGAGTCGGAATCGAGGATAAGAAAGATTTGCTGCTTCAATCGTATGGCTATACTTTTGGCTTTTGATATAGCCGAGCTGTAACCTGTTGACGCTATAAAAAGAGAATTTTTTACTATTTCATCCGGAAGCACTTTTTGAAGGAGTTTTGCATCAAAGGGTCCTTCTGTGATAATGATATGCTAATTTATATTCATAAGTCTATGACATCTGCAACAAACGGGCATTGCAGGAAGATGATCTTTTTGCCCGGAAAGACTGCAGCTTCTTTTGCCCCCGCTCTGTCCTCCTGCTTTCGGAAATTTTTCTGAAAATCTGTTTAAGTACCCGTCCATAAATTTTTTGGTATAAAGCTCTGCGGGTTTCATAAATCCCGCAGGTCTGTCATTAGACCTCTTTCAAAAGTCAATTTTTATCCAATAAAATCAAAGATGAAAATCCCAGTTTTGAAAGAGGTCTATTGAAAAATTTATAAACGGTTACTTATCATCTGTCTGATGTTGTGTCAACTTCAGTTTTGCAGGAGGTCTAATAAAAATCTCTCACAAAGACGCAGCCCGATATTTGACAACCCCATTCTTATAATAATGATAAAAGTTGTCAAATCTTTGTAAGATTCCCTTTGCGTTCTCTGCGTCTTTGCGAGAGATAAAATCGTCTTTGCGTGAGGTTCGGACTGATTTGCAGGGGCGCGCCCTTACTTTTTTGTGCATATCCGGACAGATTTTTTATATGCTTTATCTCTCTGCTTGCTATAAATCTCCATATTTTTTCCATATTTTCTTCATACTTTCTTCACAATCAAATCGTATTCTTATATTCAATATAAAACTGAGCGATGACTGTCGCGGCTGCAAATATTGCAAACCGTAGGGTGGGCAGCGCGCTGCCCGCCCTACATAGTTTAAAGGAGATATGCTTATGATGACGATGACAGGATTGGGAAGATTGAAACAAGGCTTACGGAAAGTTCTGTTTTCCTTATGTCTGATGCTTTCGGTGCTTTATCCAGCAAATGTATTATCTATCACAAAGGGAGATGTGGTAATCAACGAATTTATGGCAGACAACGCTACAACAGTCACGGATCCGGACGGAGAATATGAAGACTGGATCGAGGTGTATAATAACACTGATAAGGAAATATCTCTTTCAGGCTGTTATCTCACGGATGACAGCACAAATCTAACCCAGTGGACATTCCCGGATGTATCCATCGCCGCGGGCGGCTGTCTGATGGTCTGGGCAGACAATGATGAAGATCAGAGCGGAGTTCATGCAAATTTCAAACTCTCTGCTTCGGGCGAAAGCATTTTGCTGCTGTCTCCTGAGCAGACGGTCATTGACGAGGCGACTTTCGGGGAGCAGAAAAGCGATGTCAGCATGGCGCGCTCCCCGAACGGGACCGGCGATTTCATTGAAATGAGTCCGACTTTTTCTGCTGCAAATGTTGCGAGCGCGAATATTGCCGGCGATGTTGACGGAAATACGCTTCTCAATCTGAAAGATGTGATTCTGGCGATACAGGTGACAATCGGCGCAACGCTGACCTCAAGCATGAATATAAAAGCGGACATCAACAACGATCAGCAGATCGGTCTGCCGGAAGCTGTCTATGTGCTGTTCGCGTTGGCTAAGACAGCCGCATCCGGCGATACGGGCGATACAGACGGCACTGTTACGCAAATCGTATTGAAAGGCGATTCAATCAGCGTAACCGGAAACGGGGCAACGGCTGA
>JAIFKL010000223.1 GCA_020049595.1 Desulfobacteraceae bacterium | reverse complement strand
AAGAAAATTGCGGAACGGACAATATTTCTCTTTATTCCTTTGCGTCCTCTGCGCCCTTTGCGAGAACCTTTTTTTTATTTCCGAAAATGTCAATTGTCAATTGACTTATCTTTTCGTTTTCAGCAATTCCCTGTCTGTGTCTTCAATGAGCGGTTTGTCGTTTTCGGGCAGCAGCAGTGCCAACTGTTTCACAATATGCTGCAATTTCGCCTTTGAGGGGTTTGAGACAATCAACTGCTTTGCCTCATTAATCAACTGTCTGGCAGCATTTTTGTCTTTCCACGGCTGTGCGTCAAACTGCTCATCAAAGCGTTTGATATAACTCACCCACAACCCCATATCCTGACTCATCAACGCAAAATCCAAAGAGCGAATCTCGGCGGTCAGTTCTTTTGCAAGCTTCACATTCCTTTGCTGAAAAACGGTCTGAGCCTGCTGGCGGTACTGAAGTATCAACTGAGATGTTTTCTCATTCCCGTATCTCTGATGGCTCACAGCAATTTTTTTCAACGCGGCGTCAAGTTCTTCACTTACCTGAGGCCACTCATTTTCCGCTCTGATCTTATCCAATTCCTTCAATACTTCTTTAAGCCGCTCCATGACCTGCGTTTTGGTATCCTGATCTTTTCCGGCATTTTCTATCAATTCGGATAATTGCTTTAACTCATTCACTGATTTCTCCATCTGAGAGGAAGTTTTTGCCGCGCATGTCTCTCCGAAAACAGGCAGGCTTTGTCTCGCTTTGCGGATTTCGTTTTCAAGCATATTCGCATCATAATCTTTTGTCGTATTGTCAGGCAGATCAAATTGATATGTCTCATCAATATAGGAAAAATAGGCTGAGAGTTTCATACGCCTTGAACTGTCAATCTCAAGCGTCACTTCCACGTCCACATCTTTCGGTACGGATTCGGTCAGATTTTCCCCGTTAATCAGCACTTCGTGAACCCAGTTGTTGTGGACGGCTTTGCTGTTCGGCGTACCTTCATAAATGGGAATTTTGATGACATCCTGCGGATTTCCTGCGCGGATTTCCTGCTGGGTTTTGAAAATCCCCTTTCCCTTTGCCGGCAAAGACTGATTTTTCTCCAACCCGGACAATGCCTGCAATACCTGCTTTCCGGTCTGCGTGTCATGCGCTTCGATGCAGAGCGCAAAAGGCAGGGTCGGCGTTGCGGCTTTCAAGCCCTGAATGATGATAAAACCGGAAGGCTCGCAGGGGCAGAGATTTCCCTGTGAGTCAAAAAGCGTCACGGTAAAGCCGTTTGCCTTTCCCTGAGCCAAAAAAATGGGAATGACTTCCGCATCTTCATGAATCTCGACTTTGCCGCTTGACCATCCCTTGTCATTGCGAGCAATTTCGGCAAATATTTTTTCCGATATTTTGCCTTCTGTCTGAGACCGCTCGATGCGGATGCCGACATTTTCCTCAATTTCCACAGTGGTTTCAGGGAATTTGAGCGTCAGTTGAATTTTGCCTCTGTCTCTTTTCTGCAACAGCAGGGGAATGTCTCTTGTTGAAGCGAATACGGCGGCACCTTTTGCTACGGCAGTCATGGGATCAATCCGGGTGTCAATGCGGGGAGAAACCTGTTCTGTCAGCATATCTCTCAGGGTTTGCGAGAGCGTGGGTCCGCCGACCAGAATCACTGTTTCCAAATCAGAGCCTTTGACATTGTTGTTTTCCAAAAGTCTCAGGGAAATGTCTATGGCTCGCTGAAAAATGGGCTGTACGACTTTCTCGTAATCTTCAAGTGTTACGCTTAAATCGAGTTCCATTTCCTCGCCGTTTTCATCTGTTCCCACAGGCTCATCTGCGTAAACTTCGGCTTCGCTTTTGGCAGAAAGGGTGATTTTTGTCTCCTCGGCAAACCATTTCAAGGAATCTCTCAGCAGCATCTTAGCAGTTTCATTTGAAAGAATCCTGTCTATGCTGTAGTGCTTCTTGAGATAAGGGATAAAAATATGATCCGCAACGGCATAATCAATGTTTTTGCCTCCGAGATGATTGTCTCCTTCGGTATCCACGACTTTCATAATTCCTTCGGCAACTTTCATCAGAACTGCATCGAAAGTTCCGCCGCCGAAATCAAAGACTAACCAGTAACCGTTCATGTTTTCCGCGTCAATGCCGTAGGCAAGTGAAGCGGCGATAGGCTCCTGTAACAGCTCGCAATATCTGAAACCGGCAAGATCGGCTGCGCGCTGGGTTGCGTCAATCTGGTTTTGCCGGAATTTTGCCGGAACGGTGATGACTGCCGCGTGAATGTCTTCTTCTCTGACATAGCTTTTTAATTTTATTAAAACTTCTGCGGATAGCTCCTCTGAGGAAAAGGCGCTCTCCATGTAAGTGCTGTGATAGGTTTTATCCGTCCCCATGGTGCGTTTGAATTCGATAAAAGTATTCAGATATTCGGGTATTGACGCTGATTGAGTAAAAGATTTGAAGGCTTTCAGCACTTCATAGCGGTATCTGTTGAGCGCGTCATCGCCGACAAAAACAGTCTTTTTCTTTGAGTACTGAACACAGGATGGCGTTGTATCTTTTTGATATTTGTCACTTTTAATAATTCTGATCTCTCCGTTTTCCATAAAAGAAATGGCTGAATTTGTTGTTCCCAAATCAATTCCGTAATCAATTTTTGTTCGCATTTTTTTCTCCGAAAAAGGGGCTGGAAGTTTCAAAATAACTGACTTCTACTTCAGCAGCCTGAAGCAAAACCCCGTTGTAGTTAATTTGCGGCTGAATCACTTTGCTGATGATTTTTTCACCGGTTCGGCATGTTTCCGAAGGCACAAATCGGGCATGAACCGTGAGACCTTCTATGAAAGGCTGTCCGAGCAGATCAATGATCTCATATCCGCTTTCGTTAAAAGATTCTTCCAATCTTTTCAATGAATTTTCCAATGCACGGATGTCTTTTGTCTCCTTAGGCATGTTGGCGATTCGCTTTCGCATTCGGTAAATTTCCTGCCCGATTCTGAGCGGCATTGAGTGATCGACTTCAGCCGTATTGTTATTCAGAGTTTGTCTGATGTCTCTGATCTCTCTGTTCAATCGCTCTGTCGTCAAAGACAGTTTTCTTCTCATGAGCAAAAAAGATAGCAACGCAGTCAGCAATATGACGGCAGAAAAAACAATGAGCCAAGAAGCGGGTTCGGATGATCTGCTTATCTCTTTTTCCGCCAAAACATCTTGAATCATCCCAATTTTCCGATTTTGCTCTGAGACATTTTTTTGTAAACCGGCATTTGATCTTTCAAGGAAAATAACCGCATCGCCGAGTCTGCGGATTTCCTCTTGCAGCGATATTCTGTCGGCAATCAGAACAAACACAGCCAATGCCAAGAGATAGATGATGACGATATATGTTTTCATTTTACTCTTTGCTGCCTTGTTTAAGATTATCTCGTTCCCACGCAGAGCAAAGTAGAACGGGTTTAAAACCCGTTTTACATTCGACAGCAAAAAAGCAGGTTCAGAAAAAATCTGATGACATTTTTCGCCCATTCTACTCGTCCGAATTTTGCTACAAATGACGGCGAATATTTGTAATAAAACCTGATAAATAATCTCCCTAAACCGGAGCAGTTTAAAACCCGATCTCTGAAGTCTCTTAAACGCAGCACTTCCGGCGAATCATAGTCCCCATAAACCATCGTTGCAACATAGCAATCGCCTTCTTTTTCAGAAATCTCGGAGGACACCGGACTGACAGCCCGAAGAGTTTCATTTTCTCTTTTCGCTTCTAATCGAGCATTGATTTTATTATATTTTTCTCTTATTTCCGGCGTCATATCCAACATACCGATACCCTGCATCGCCTTAGCTGCGCCTGTGTATTCTCCGGTTTGAGCCGCATGTCTCATGCACAATTCCGAAGCTTTTTCTGCCAGCGCGCTGCCGGCGTTCATATAAACGGGACTGTCTGCGCCTGCTGATGCTTTGATGATTAACAGTTTATGAACAGTGTTATCTAATAAATACTGTGCGAGCTGCAAGTCATTTCGCTGCGCGTCCTGCGCTGAGTCATTTACCCGCTCCATGATGTCATCAATGAGCAATTGAATTTCCCGATGGCGCTGTCTTTGCGGCGCAGATTTTATCCATGTCTCCATAACAAAGACATTCTCTTCAATTCTGCTTCTGACTCTTTCGCCTGAAGCCGCAGTCATGGCAACCTTTGCAAGCTTCAGCGATCTCTCGCCTGATGCGTGATTGACAGCGTGTTTTGCCACAGCATTGAAGTAATCAATCGCGCACTGAAGTATCTCATTTGCTAATCTGTCCGCAATCATCTGATACTGAAGATCGGATTCCGGCAAAATATTTTTCAGATAAGCTAAGTCATTCAAGGTATTCTGATAAAGTTCTTCGCCTTGCTGATACGCATTATAGGGGCTGTCTGTTCTTATTTTCCTCGCTTTTTCAATTTCGGCTTCGATGCGCCGGAGCGCTTCGTTTATAAACTTTCCTGAGATATAGGGGAAAATCTGATGAGGAAAAGACCTGAAACTTTCCAATATCTCTCTTATTCCGATACTGTCAGGTTTGTCCAAATATTTTCCGGCAAAAAAGATAATTTCATCTGCAAAAGTACTTCCGATTTTCTCCTTATCTGCTGTGTAATTGATGCCTGAGACAATTCGGCAATAGCCTTCAAACAAAGGACTCCCGAAGAAAATGCCTGCCAATGCAATGCCTTTTAAAAAAAAATCATGCCCCGAATGCAGAAATAAACTGCTGCCCGCCAATCCCAAATATAATACGCTGAGATTTTTAATCGCCGAATAATTTTCTTCAGATATGTTTTTGCCGGAAATATATTTTATCCATAAAGATATGGCTTTTCCGACCTCGCCGTTTTTCAGCATATTAAATGCCAGTTCATCTATGACGCTATGTTTCCAGAACCAGAATAAGGAGCAGAACAGCTTCCCTTCAGGCTGTTCGATGCGTGCGGAAGCTTCTTTTACGGATTCCGGATTTCTCTCAAGAGTGGAAAGAAAAGGAAAATCTGTATCATAAGACTTGAGTTTTCCCATCTCGGCGAAGATGTGCAGGTCGGATATGCGCTTGGCAATCTCCCGCTCGGAAGCAGTTATCGGCAAACCTAAGATGCGAAAAGGATTATTTAAAACAAGGTTCATTTGTAAGATTAGTTACTAGGGGCACGCCAGCGGCGTGCCCCTACAATTCTAAAAAGGAGCATTAGGATAACTACCCAAAACCTTTACAAACAGCGCATTGACTTCAAGTTCTTTCAATGCCTGCTTTACGGTTTCAGAATCAATGCCGCCCTCAAAATCAGTATAAAACACATATTCCCACGGATTTTCCGGTATGGGTCTTGACTCAAGTTTGGTGAGATTCAGATGATACGCCTGAAAAATCTTGAGACAGTCAACAAGTGATCCTGGATAATGTCTTGTTTTGAAAGCGATAGTCGTTTTTTTATATGTCATATTTTCGGGGATATTCGCCGGTTTGACAATCACGAAAAACCGGGTCGTATTACTTTTATTGGTCTGAATATCTTTACCCAGAATATCCATTCCGTATATCTCAGCGCAAAGCTCGGAGGCAATTGCCGCAATGTCTTTTCTGTCTTGGCGGGAAACAATTTCCGCCGCGCCGGCTGTGTCATAAACCGGCGTGGATTTTATCTCATGTCTCTTGAGAAACTCTTTGCACTGCCGCAGCGCGTGCGGATGAGAACAGGCTTCTTTTATCTCCTCAAGACATGCGCCTTTTTTCGCAAGGAGCGTATGACGAATCGGCATAAACACTTCTGCCACGACAAAAATATCGGTAGAAAGCAGCAAGTCATAATTCTCGACAACAGTTCCGGCAATGGTGTTTTCAACCGGCACAACGCCGAAGTCAAACCTTCCGGCGGTAACACCTTCAAATACTTCATCAAAAGTGTCAACTCCTAAAGATTCCGCATTTCTCCCGAAATGTTTATACAAAGCCAGTTCGCTGTACGCGCCCTTTATTCCCTGAAAAGCAATTTTCATTTCTTCAACCTCTCGTTGACGATCTTCATTGCCGCCATAAAAGCGGTCCGCTCCGGTTCGGCGTAGCAGTTGTATCGGTTCATGTCTGCAAAAAGCTGCCATGTGTCATGCTCGACTACCCCGAGAATATGCAATAGTCTTTTGTATCCTTCGGTGTCAATCAGCAATTCGGACGCGCCGTATTCAGACAAAGTTCTTCCGATAAAATGTGTGAGAGAAAGGCTTACGGCAATCTGGCTGTCGTGATCCTCCGGTGTGGTTTCAATCACTGTCAGACCTTTTGAAGACAAATAAGATTTAATTTTGTCATAAATTTTTTCCTCAATTCTCACTTTGCATAAGACAATTTTTCTCTCTTTAAGGGAATCTGCCGCACTGTCGGGCCCGAACATGGGATGCGTTGCCAAAATAGAGACAGTGTCGGGCAAAAGTTCTTTCATCCATTTGATGGGATATTCTTTTACCGAACAGACATCAATGACTAACGCATCTTTTTTTATAAACAAGGCAATTTTTTTCAGCATATCTTCAAGCGTGGAAATCGGCACTGTCGGAATCACAATATCCTGATTACAGGCTTCTTCAAAGCTTGCCGGATATGCGCCGATCTCACGAATCTCTGAAGTTTTGTTGCTTCGGGTATGAACAAAGACATCCATGTCTTCGGAAAGATACCTTGCGGTCAGTTTTCCGAATCGCCCGAAACCGATGATACCGATTTTTATATTCTTTTTTCCTTTACTCGTTTCACTCATAAAACCTCTGCAATTTTCTCCAAGCCTTTTTTCAGAATGTCTTCAGGGACTGCATAAGAGATTCTGATGTGGTTCGGCGTTCCGAATGTCTCGCCCGGCACCACGGCGACGCCTGCCCGCTCAAGAAGGTCTGCGGCAAAGTCTTCAGAAGTTTTTCCGTCCTTCAAATATTTTGAGACATTCGGAAAGAGATAAAACGCTCCCTGCGGTTTGATGCAGTCAAACAATTTGGAGATATAAGCGTAAGCAATTTCTCTTTTTCTCTCCAATTCTGCCCGCCACTGTGAAAGAATCCGCTCGTCAAGGGAAAGCGCAGCCAATGCCCCGTATTGTGCAAAACTGCATACGTTGCCTGTGGCATGTCCCTGACATTTTGCAACCGCGTTGACGATTGCTTTGGAGGCAGCGATATATCCGATTCTGAATCCGGTCATGCTGTAGGTTTTGGAGAAGCTTTTCGTAATAATAGCTCTGTCTCGCACATCCTCAAATGCAAAGAAACTTTTGTAGTCAATGCCGTCATACACGAAAATATCGTAAGCCTCATCTGAGACAATATATAAGTCATATCTTGAGGAAAGCCGGGCAATTCGCTCCATATCTTCTTTCGGATACACCGCGCCGGTGGGATTGTTGGGGCTGTTCAGCAGAATTGCCTTTGTTTTCGGTGTAATGGCTTTTTCAATTCCCTCACAGTCCAATTGATTGTTTATTGTTTCAATCAACACCGGAACGCCTCCGGCAAGTTTGACTTGCTGCGGAAAGCTTGTCCAACAAGGCTTGGAGATAATGACTTCATCGCCGGGATCGCATAAAACCTGAAACAGAGAATAGAGCGAATGCTTTGAGCCGTTGGATATGATAATGTTATCAGCATCATATCCGTAGAACTGTTTTGCTAATGCTGCTCGCAATTCGGGAATGCCTGATACGGGTCCGTATTTAGTTTTTTGAGCGTCAAGGGCGTGTTTTGTCGCCTCAATCACCGGGGCAGGCGTATCATATTCCGGCTCTCCCACCGCGAAACTGATGATTTCCCTGCCTTCCTGCTTTAACTTCTGAATCAGGGGTGTGAATTTAACCGTGCCTGATTCTTCAACTGATTCAATTCTATTTGATAGTCTCATTTTTAAACAAACCCCGTAGGGGCGTCATATTTGTAGTAAATCGTTTGCATATTTTGAAACAAGCCCAGTAGGGGCGGCATGTCTTATGCAGGCAATATTTCACTCCTACGGAGTTCAGGATATTTGCTGCTGTGTTGCTACAACGATGCCGCTCCTACGGAGCTTCTATCGGAAATATT
>JAIFKL010000177.1 GCA_020049595.1 Desulfobacteraceae bacterium | reverse complement strand
AGGAAAGCCTATGCTCGGCTTTACCGGGGCTTTCATAAGCAATTTCATCATCCCGGACTATCCGGGGATCGGGAAGTCGGTTTCGCGGGGGGCGGGACCGTAAGGAGGATAATATGAATTATTGATTAGGTTTTCGTTGAAGAGGTAATCACGACTGTTGCTGAAACTTTGGATAGAATTATAAAATATGTTGACATCAATTGTGATCAAAGCATTGAAAAACAGTTTAAGTGCCAGCCGTGATTATACTTTATGGCTGACAATTATGAGAAAATATAAAAAATATTTGACATTCTGAATATAATTTTATATATAACCTTTTTAAAAAAAATTCTATTTATAAAAAGATGAGGTAACTATATGATTAACTCTTTAAGAATACTTGGGAAAAGTATCCTTCAAGCAGAGGGGTATTATGACAAATCTGAGGAGCTTGAAAAGAGAAAAATCTTTCTGAAACATCAATCTATCCCCGCGTCAAAAAAACAGGGCAAGGAAGAACCGGAACATGCTATTGCGCTGAACTTTGACACCCAAAAGCGGGAATTTCGCTTTGACTCAGACAGAGAAATAACACCGGGATACAGGGACTACTTTTTTGCGTTCAAGGTAGGAAGTTCCGGCGATAAGAAGAAATTTCTGTCAACCAATGCTGTCTCTGTTTTTTATAAAAAAATTTTTGCGGAAACATTAGAATACATTGATAAAAAGCGAAAAGAAAAAACAAAAAAATGGTTTTCAAGCATTTCTGATCGCTATGATACCTTTATATCGGAACTCCGGGATACTTTTTACATCAAAGAGGAAAAAGAATATGTTCTGAATAATGACTTGCTCAGAATGGACCAGAAACAGGTTTTTGACAAGCTTAAAGGGGAGTTTCCCAGGGCAAACGTGGAAGAACTTTATGACAGATTGCTGAATCAGGTTTTTTTTTACAGAGCAAGCAAAGATAAAAAGGACTTTCCCCCGATTGCTTTGATAAAAATAAACGGCAGGCATATTTTGGAATATGAGGATTACAGAGAATCCTATATCAACCTCGTCTATTATGATCTGTTTGAGCGTTTTTTTGTCGAAAACGCCCAAAAGGACAAAATCTGTCATATCTGCCAAAATCGGGCTGAAACTACCGGGGAAGTTTCTTTGCCAATGAAATTTTACGGAACAACGAATGAGCTTTATTTTGAAAACCTGAAAAATAAAAATGCTTACAAATCCTTTTCAATATGCAGGGATTGTCTGGCGGAAGTGCTGACAGGCATGAGGTATGTCGAAAACGAACTGCAAGATTATCTTTTGGGCATCAGTGTTCACCTCATCCCTTGTTTTGAAGAAGAGGAGCAGCAATTTGAAAGGAAATACAAAAACATCTTCAAGCTGTTGAAAGCGAATAAAAGTTACAAGGAGGATGTTGATGAAATTGAAAGCCTTGTGAAGAAATCTGAAAAAAAGAATTTCGCCTTTTCTTTGCTGTTTTTTGACAAGCAAAAAAATGCTTTCGACATTCTCAAGCTTATCTCAAACATCGAATACAAAAAGCTTGTTAAGAAACTCGAACATTTTGACGATTTCAGGAAAGCTTATGATCTTGCTTTGTTGAATCAAAGCTTTACACTGAATGATGTTCGGTACAATTTTTTTCCTTCAGAAAGTTCACACAATGCAGAGGATATCAGAAAACTTTACAGAAAGGATATTCTCAATTTTCTTGAAGCATTTCTTCATGGATACAGCATCAGCTATGCGGATATGATCAGGCGTTTCACGGATATTTACAATCGCAGGTTTCACAGGGACAACAGCGATATTCTGGCTCCGTTCAAGGCGGTGCTGTTTTTCTCAATTTTAAACAAAGTAAAACCCTTGAAAGGAATGGCAATGAAGGGCGGCAATGCAGTGACAGAGGTTCAAAACGAAGCTTTTCGGAAGTTTTTTGAAACCCACGAAGCAATTTACAAGGAAAACTATTATCGGCAGGGCTTGTTTCTGCTGGGTACGGTAATCAACAAGATTGTGGTTGCCCAGCAGAAGAAAGCTTCCCAGAAGAATGAGGGTGGCGAAGGGGATGAAAGTAAAAAGGGCAAACCTAAAAAAGCCACCTCTACCTTTCTGAAAAAACTGAATTACAGCGGTATTCCGACGCATAGGGTAAGCAACCTTTTGGCGGAAGTGAAAAACTACACGGAAATCTATGATGAACAGATTTCCTACAAGGAACCGGAAATATGGGGAAACATCATGGACAGGCTTCAGGGGATTGAAAATTCCGGCATGAAGGGCGAGGAAGTTGTTTTCTACATTCTGACGGGAATTTCTTATGCGGGCTATCTCGGCATGATCCACAGCAAGAAGGAAAAAGGAGAAAAATAATGACTGTCATAAAGAACAACAGCGAAATTCTTTTTGTGTACGACGCAAAAATGACCAATCCTAACGGGGACATGGATAACGAAAACAAGCCCCGCATGGATTACGACACCGGCACAAACCTTGTCAGCGATGTCCGGCTCAAACGCTATCTCCGGGATTATTTTGAAAAGCAGCTTGGCGAACCGATTTTTGTGACGGAAAAGGCAAAAGATGCGAAAGATCGGGGCGCACAGATTAAAAAAGAGAATAAATCTCACAAAGACCTGATTGACTGCCGGATGTTCGGGGCTGTTTTTGCCGAAACCGGCGGAAGCGATCATCTCACGGGACCGATCCAGTTCAACTGGGGCTATTCCCTGAACAAAGTGGAACTGTGCGACAGCAACACCATCACCTCCAGTTTCAACAATAAAGAGGGTGTGGGCAAAGATTTTCGGGTGAAATATTCGCTGATAGCGTTCAACGGCGGTATCAATGCGAAAACTGCTGAAGTCACTGGTTTTTCGGAAAATGACCTGAAAGTTTTCGACAAAGCCATGCTCAACGCGATCCCCTTTTGCAGAACCCGGTCAAAAATCGGACAAACCCCCCGTTTTTATCTGCGGGTGGAACTTGCCGACAGCAAGACCTTTCTCAATGATCTGCGGGAATATCTTTCTTTCCATCCGGAAGGGGATGAACACAAGGTGACGGATATTAAAGGCTTCACACTTGGACTCGGGCAGCTTGCGGCATATCTGAAAAAATTCGGGGAAAGGATCGGTACGCTTCATTTCTGGAAGGATGATCAGTTAAGGTTTGCAGACGGTGAATGGGAGAATTTTGAAAAAGCATTCAAGGGGAAGCTTTCGGAAATAAATCCGCTGGATGAATAAAAGGTGGTGGCTTTATGAACACTGAAATATCGAAAGTGCTGTCATTCAGACTTTCCGGGAGGTTCGCCCACTTCAGGAAATTTTACACCAACGCCTCTTCCCTGTCCTACCTTATCCCGCCCCGAACCGTGATTATCGGAATGCTTGCCTCTGTTCTGGAATATAAAAGGGACAGCTATTACGATGTTTTCACACCTGAGAAATTCAAAATTTCCGTTTCCGTCACGCCCGGCACGATTATCAGAAAGCAGATGCAGAGCATGAACTATCTCCATGACTCTTATTACAAAGTGCTGGCAGGCGGAAGCGGAAAATCCAAAGGATTTCACAGTCAGTGTAAATTAGAACTGCTGATACCGGAAAAAGAGCTTATCGTTTATACGGTATATGCCGGTGCTTCAGATGAAGATGCTCTGAAGACACTTGAAGAAGCAGAATCCAAGATCAGGCGCGGCGATTTGGGCTTCGGCATGTACTTCGGACAGCGGCAGTTTCGGGCAGCGGTTGGCGAACTTCAGATGTTTGAAAATGTTTCCTTCGCGGAAAGTTCAGATCATCTGGATTCTCTCTGTCTTCAGGAAAACGCCGAACCGGACATGACAAAGAATGCGGAAACACACATTGTCATTGATCAGATGCCCATTCAAATGCGGAAAGAGATACAAGACAAGAAGAAGGATAAGACGGATACCGGGAGAGTGCTGCATTCTGTCAAACGAGTCATGTATGAAAAATCCGGTAAAAGGATTTTCGGAAATTTCAGAAATTGTTATCGGATCGGCGAGAAAACGATTTCTTTTTATGAGGGATAAAAAATGCTGATTTCACACCCCGCGGAAAAAAATGCGCCTGAAAAACCGCTCAAAGTTCATCTTTTCAATGTGGGAGAAAACTCCCGCAGACTCATAAAGTCTGTGCAGCTTGATCTCACGATCACTTCTCAGGAAAAGCTTGCCGAACTTGCCTGTTTTATCGGTATGTTCCATGATTTCGGAAAAGCGACAACTTGGTTTCAGGATTACATCAATGGGAATAGAAAAGGCGACAATCTTACCCATCACAGTTTTGTGTCCGCGGTTGTGTGTTATCATGCGGTGCGTGAGAAATTCGATTCACCTATATGGGCAATGGCAGCGTATCTGATCGTAAAGAAACATCACGGCGATCTTGAAGTCTTCAATTCCGATGAAGCGGAAAATATGGATATCGCCGAAAAACAGCTTCGAGATATTCTGAAAAATCAGGCTGAGAAAGTGGAGCAAATATATTCCGAGGCATTCAGCGATATCCTCCGGCTTGTCGAATCCATAGATTTGGAAGATTTTAAAGAAACACTTGAAAATTTTGAGGATGACTTGGATGACTATGGAGATGATCTGGGGGATGAGCAGAAAATTGAACTTTTCTTTGTCGTCAATCTTCTTTTCTCTGTGCTGATAGATACGGACAAAAAAGATGCTGCCCGGCTCGATACAGCATACTTTGACGGCAATCTCAAAGAGCCGGTGAGCGATGTTTTTGCTTATATTGAAAATTGCAGAAAAAACAACCCGGAAAAGTTTGATAAAAGCGATTCCTTGAACAAGCTGCGGGATGAATTTCTTTCCGAAATAGTCGCAAACAAGAGCATCCGAGCAGAAAATCATTTCTACACAATCACCGCGCCTACGGGAATCGGAAAGACCTTCGGATGTCTTGCCTTTGCGAACAAACTGAAATCAATGCTTCCCGAAGGCGAGGGACGAATTATTTACTGCTTGCCTTATACTTCGATTATTGACCAGAATTTTGATGAATTTGAGAAAATTGTCCGCTTTGCCAAAAAAGAAAAGTATGACGAAAGACCGGGACGCTATCTTCTCAAGCATCACCATCTGATGTTCAAGGAAGTGAAAAACAGAGTCCGGCAGGAAGAATACAGCTACAAAGATTATCTGGATGACAGGCTGTTTGTGGAATCATGGGAATCTGCCATGATCGTTACGACCTTTGTTCAGTTTTTCCATACCATTATCGGATACAAAAACAGCTTCTTGAAGAAATTCCACAATATTGTGAACTCAATCGTTATTCTTGACGAAGTTCAGAATGTCAACCCTGATTATTATGATTTACTGCGTAACGTGCTTGATGTTCTTGGGAAACGCTTCAATATCCGGTTTCTGCTGATTACCGCGACACAGCCGGAAATTTTGGATTCTGACAAAAGCGGAACGATTGAGCTTGTTGACAGTCGGAAATACATGAAAGACCCTTTGTTCAACCGCGTAAAACTCGATATACGAAAGGAACCGCAATATCTTGATGATTTTAAGGAAGAATTTTGCGAGGCTTTTTCAGGTGAAAATTGCCTTCTTGTGATGAATACTAAGAAATCCGCCATCGGGCTTTATGAATACATTAACGAGCAAATGAAAAGGGATTATGCGGTTTTCTGCCTGACCACCTATCTGACGCCCTTTGACAGAAAAGAGAAATTGGGGTGCATAAGAAAAGCTTTGAAGAACAAAGAAAAGATCATTGTTGTCTCAACGCAGTTGATCGAAGCCGGGGTTGATGTGAGCTTCAGGCATGTTTACAGAGATTTCGGTCCGCTTGATTCGGTAGTTCAGGTGGCGGGACGATGCAACCGGAACGGCGAATACGGAGAACTCGGCGGGGAAATGACGCTCATCAATCTGAAAGATGAAAATGACAGATGCTATCATTCCATCTATAAAAAAATTATTTCTCAGCATGTGAACGATGTTATTGAAAACGATGTTTATGAAAGCAGCAATTTTGCAGACCTTTCGGAGAAGTATTTCGGCAAGTTTGATTTTATAGCAAAAAGCGGGAGTCTTCTGAGTGCCATTTATGATCTCAATTATGATATGCCGATGAAAGGTCAGATGCCGATAAAGGATTTCAGTCTGATAGAAGAATATCAGGAAGAGGATGTTTATATCCTGATAACAAAAGAGGCGCAGGAGGATATGTATCGTTTTCTGGATTTGAAAGAAAAACTGGCGGACAAAGATATGGGAAAAGATGAAAAAAACGCCATTCTGCTTGAAATGGAAAAACTCAAAGGAAAGCTCAAAGAATATCAGATTTCCCTGAGAAGAGATGAGATCAAAGCCTACAAAGATTCGCTGATCATAGAGGGCGAAGATTATTATCGTTATATATCCTATAAGAATCAGAAGGAATATGCCTACGATGGTAAGATCGGTTTTCTGGTGATCCCCAAAAAGCCGATTGAAACCACAATGTTTTTTTAAACTGTATCTTAACCGCTTATCTCTCACTATTAACACAATCTGACTTATTCTGTTTGAATACCCTGATCCTCTCATAAAAATAGCATTATTAAAAGGAAAGTGAATTATGAATATACTCCTTACCCCTTCCGAAATTATTGAGTATTTTTATTGCCCCAGATTTATTTACTTCATGTTTTCTCTTGGTATTGATCAACATGAGGAAAAACGCTTCAAAGTCCTGATGGGACGGGAGGTTCATAAGGACAAGGCGCAGATCAACAAGGATTATCTGCGGAAGAAAATCGGCGTGACCGGCAAAGAGATCGAAGTCTATCTCTCTTCGGAAAAGCTGCATCTCAAAGGCATTGTTGACGAAGTGCTGACCTTGAATGACGGCTCTATGTCGCCTTTGGATTACAAGTTTGCCGAATATAAGGAAAGAGAGTTCAAAACCCATAAAACTCAGTCTCTTGCCTACGGAATGCTGATTTCGGAGAATTACGGCAAGCCTGTCAATAAAGGCTTTGTCGTTTATACACGCTCCCGGAACAAATTAGTCGAGATCGAGTTTAAGCAGAAGGATATTGACAGTTTTCAGAAAATTATCGAAGAAATGCTTCTGATTATTCAGAAAGGCTATTATCCGAAAAAGGCCTCATCAAAAGCCAAATGCGATGATTGTGCGTATCGAAATATTTGTGTGTAGCAACCTGCAACCTGAAAGGAGATGATGATGATTACAATTCAGGCCGCTGACTTGAAAGATAATCTCTTTGAATATCTCAGCAAAATTGAAAACGGCGAAACCATTGTTATTCGCCACAATAATCAGAATGTGGCTTTTTTGGTCCCTCCTGTGAAGTCTGACTGGCGCAGTCGGATGAAAGTTCAACCCAAGCTTTTGGTTTCACCTGAAAAAGTTATTGAGCCGGCAGAAGATATATGGGAGGAATATATTTGAAAAAAGAACACTATCTGTTTGATACCCATGCCTTGATTTTTTGGAGTACAAGGGAATTTGTATCCGATGAGTTCATTGATTTTTTTGATGAACAGATGAAGCAGGGATATGTATTGGTTTCCTCAATATCTTTCTGGGAAACAGCGCTTCTCGCCAAGAAAGGCAAAATTCAGATCGGCGACATCCATGAATGGAAATCAGGATTGTCAGAAAACACCCGTATCAGAATCATTGATCCGACTGCCTCCGAGATGATTGATTCTGTTTTTTTGCCGAACTGCCATAAAGACCCCTTTGATCGTCTGCTGATTGCTCAGGCAAATCGCTATCAGGCAATGTTTGTAACAAAAGATGAGAAGATAAAGGATTACGAGGTTGAAATTTTTTGGATTTAACCGATTTGATTTTAAGGCAATAAATTGTTTCTGAAAGGAGACACCCCATGCAGCTTGTTATCAACACCTACGGCGGCTTTATCCGAAAAAAAGGCGAATGTTTTGAGATCGGACTTGAAGGTGAGAATAACACCTTAAAGAAACAGGAAATTTCCGCCCGGAAAGTTCAGTCTGTTCTCATCACCACATCCGTACTGATTTCAACAGACGCCATTCTGCTGGCGCATGAACACAACATT
>JAIFKL010000053.1 GCA_020049595.1 Desulfobacteraceae bacterium | reverse complement strand
TGCGTCATCTTATAAAAACGGGGAGCGAAGCAAAATTTTAGCACAGAAAAAAAATGCTGAAATTTCATTTCAGCACTCCGGATCCGGTATAACACCTCAACGTAAAATAAAAGGTCGTACCTTGTCCCGGAACAGATTCTGCCCATATTTTCCCGCCGTGGCGTTCAATAATTTTTTTGGCAATCGTGAGTCCCACGCCGGCACCCCCGCCGAAATCTTCCCGCCCGTGAAGCCGGGTGAATATTTTGAAGATGCTTTCAAGATGTCTTTCCTCAATACCGATGCCGTTATCCCGGACATAGAAAACACAGGCAGATTTTAAAAAAACAGATTCACCGCAGGTTTCAGGTATGTCGGGAACTGAAACCGGTGCCGCTTCCGTTCCGCCGAATCCGATTTCAATCCGCCTGTCCTGCTTGTCATTATACTGAACCGCATTGACAATCAGATTCTGAAAAACTTCCACCAACTGAACCCTGTCGCATACCGCATCCGGCAGTTTGACCGGTTTATGCACAGAAATACGGTTTTCATCTAACAGCGTTTTCAGGCTGTCAATCACCTCATGCACAATGGCGTCAAGTGATATGCGTTCAACCGACAGATTCATCCGTCCGATTCTGGAATAATGCAGGATGGCACGAATCTGTTCCTCCTGACGCTTTGCCAGCCGCATCAGCGTTTCAAGCATCGAACTGCCCTCAGCGCCGAGTTTGTCTTTATAGTCTTCTATCAGAATTGCCGAAAAATTATACATGCCTCTGAGGGGTTCTCGCAGATCATGGGAAATAATATAGGCAAAATCATCTAATTGGCGGTTAATCTGCTCTAATTGCAAATTCCGCTGTTTGAACCGTTCCTCGCTTTCCCTCAGCTCTTTTTCAACATGCTGACGCTCTGAAATTTCCAATTCCAACTGAATATTTGCTTTCAGCAGTTCCCGTGTGCGTTTGACAACCCGTTCTTCCAGTTCATTTTTTGCTTTTCTCAATTCCAGTTCAATGTTTTTGAGTTCGGTCTCCCGCTGTCTCAGTTCCCGGAAAAGAATTTCCGAGGGGTTTGAAATTCCGGTTTCAACAATGGCTTTATACATCATAAAAAAGGAGAAGACCATCAGATAATGACCGATAAGATTGGATAAGCCGTAAACGCTGACATAGAAAATAAAAGCTGTTTTTGCCCCCACCGCGCCCAAAATTGAGGCGGAAAGCAGTTTCAGAATCCGTTTCGGAAAATAATCCTGCCGGAACAACAGCAGCGGAATCATGGCAATAAGAATAATAGATGTAATAATCTCGCTGAGTTTTTTAAAAAGCGTCAGCCCTTTTCCCTCAATATAACAATCGGGAAAAATTTTGCTGAAAATCATAAGAATCATCAATGCGGTAATAACTGCGTAAATTGCCGTCAGTATTGCAGGATTGAATTTGCGTCTGAAAAAAAGAAAGGCAACTGTATATGACAGGCAAAACATATACTGCCATGCGATCCACAACTGCGTGGGGAGATTGGCGTCATAACCGGGAAATACCTGCATTCCTTTGTATGCCAGCACATGCAGCAGATCCATCATGCCGATGAACAGACAGGCAATGCCCATGAACAGAAGGTATCCGTTTTCCATGACATGGCGGGCGTTCCATGCCACAAAAAAAATCCCCCATGCTACGGCAATGCAGAACATTTCCACAAGCCCGTGGAACAGAAGATAATTATATCGGCTGATCAGATAAAGCCCGATGCCGACAGCGATACAAAGTCCTGTTTCCGCAAAATTTTTCCATCCGATACCTAACACTTCAGCCCCAACACCTTTCTGATATGGATGATAATCTCTTTCATATCAAAAGGTTTGCCGATGTAATCACGCGCACCCAGATCAAAGGCTTTTTTTCTGCTTTCCGGGCTTTCAAGAACGGAGAAGATCACGACCGGGACCTGTTTCAGGTTTGCATCTGCCCTGATATGGCGCAGCAGATCAAAACCGTTATCGCCGGGCATAAAAATATCCAGCAATATCAGATTCGGCAATCGCTGATGCGCCAAAGCAATGCCGGTTTTGCCGTCTCTGGCTGTTAAAGCCTCCATGTCGGCTTTTCTGAGAAGCCGTTCCAGCAATTGCAGATTGGCTTCATCATCGTCAATGACCAATATCAACGGCTTTTGCGCCCCGTCTGTAAAACAACCTGCTGTCATTATGACTCCCGCGGTAATAAGGTTCTCGCAAAGAACGCAAAGAGCGCAAAGAAAAACTTTTTCTGCCCCACCCCTCCCCCGGCCCCTCCCCAAAGGGGAGGGGAGTCTGCTCCCCCTCTCCTTCGGAGAGGGGGCCGGGGGGTGAGGTGCTGTCATATCTTATACGCCATTTTTTCAAATTTGAATACTGCCCCGCCGATTTTGTTTTCAGAATTGAAGACCGGGTTCCCGCTCACAGAAAAAACTATTTCCTGTCCGCCCTTGCGTTTCTGAAAAAGAATATATTTCTCAACCGGAACCTTTGACGCGGTGATTGCAGCCAAAGGCCCCCTGTCCGCGGTAACGGGATTTCCGTCAATATCCGTAAATTTCAGGCGCGGGGAATCCATCCGCATCCGCAGCAGTGCTACTTTTGAAAAGCCCAGAAATACTTCCGCCTGCTTGTTGACAAAAAGAATTTTACCCTTTTCATCAACCATTATCTGAGCAGAGGGCGTGCTTTCCAGCAGGCTTTCCAGAAATTCGCTTTTCAGACGGAGCGACTTTTCCGCATCTGCCTGAATCGTAATATCCACCAGCGTAATGACAATGCCGTCAAACTCGTCTTTCTCATTTTTAAACGGCATGACCCGCAGCAGAAAAGATACGGCACCGTCTGAAACCCGTCTTTCAACAGGCTGAAATGCTGAGATGACGGTGCTGATATCTGCCAGAATATTTCCGAACAGGGGAACAGACAGATCGCTTAAAGGTCTGCCGATGTCCTGTTCCAGCAGATTCACACAGCGGGTCACCGCAGGCGTGAATTTGCGGATGCACAAATCTCTGCCCAGAAATATGGTGCCGATGTCTGTGCTTTCCATCAGATTTTTCATGTCATTGTTCAGTTCCGTCAGTTCGGCATTCTTCAACTGATATTCGGAATTGACCGTGTTGAGTTCTTCATTCACAGACTGAAGCTCTTCATTCGTGCTTTGAAGTTCCTCATTGGCAGCCAGCAGTTCTTCATTGGTTGCCTGCAATTCCTCATTGGATGTCTGCAATTCCTCAATGGTTGCCTGAAGATTTTCCCGAGTGAACTGAATTTCCTGCTCCAGATCGCTGATCCGCTGTTCCATGAGCGCATCCGGGGGCAGACGGCGATTATTTTCCGATTCCGCAAACCCGGAAACCGGCTTCAAATCTTCCAGAATAAGCAGAAAAAAACGGGGTTTGGCTTTTATTTCCGGGATAAAGTCAACTTTAAGACTGACCGAGCGGACCGCATTGCCCTGTTTGATCCGAATATCGCTGTAAACAACCGGGTGCTTGTCTTTGCGGACTTTGTGCAGCGCGGCCGAGGCTGCTAAAGAAAGCTCCCGCGGCAGCATCAGCAAAACATCAAGACTCATGTCGCCTTCCGGGATCGTCAGATATTCCTGTACACTGCCGAAGGACTGAATCAGTTCCTGTTCTTCGTTTATGACAAGCACGGCAGGGGCAAGGACACGGATAAGCGCCTGATAATACTGATCCTGAGACGCCTGTTTTCCCGCGGCTTTTGTATCCTGTGCATGGAGGAGAGAGGATTTATAGGCAGAGGGCAGCCCCGCCTCCTTGGACAGCGACAGAAACATATCTCCTTTTATGGGAAGCGTTCCTTTGCCGGTATGCCGGTATATACGGTTTTTCTGATCCAGGGGATGAAAGGCATCGCCCATATCCGCGACGGTTTCGCTGGATCCCAGAAACAGATACCCGTCAGACATGAGCGCATAATTGAAGACCGACAGAACTTTCTGTTGGAGAATCGGCTGAAGATAAATCAGCAGATTCCGGCAGGAAATCAGATCAACTTTTGTAAAAGGCGGGTCTTTTGCCAGATTTTGAAGCGCAAAGATCACCATTTCCCGGATGTTCCGCCGGACCTGATAGCCTTTTGCCTTTTTTTCAAAATACTTGCTGACAAATTCCACATCCACGTCAGCGATAATGCTTTCCGGATAAAAACCCGCGCCGGCAAATTCGATTGCCTCCCGGTCAATGTCTGTGGCAAAGACCTTGACTTCAAATGAGATTTTATGAATATCCATGTAATCCTGAATCAGCATGGCAACGGAATAAGCTTCTTCCCCTGTGGAGCAGCCGGCAACCCAGACACGCACGGTTTTGCTCTCCCTTTTTCCGACATTTTCAAATATGGAAGGAATCACAGTGTCTCTGATGACCTGAAACGCAGCCTGATCTCTGAAAAATTTGGTCACGCCGATGAGCAGGTCTTTGAAAAGCGCGGTCACTTCTTTGGGATTGCGGTGGATATATGCCAGATAATCATCAAGACTGTGAACCTGAACAATGCCCATGCGCCGTTCTATGCGGCGGACCACCGTGGACGGTTTGTAATGCGTGAAATCCACATTTGCTTTTCTGTTGAGGATACGGAAAATCCGGGTGAAGCCGTTGACCTCATCGGTAAGGATGTCGGCGGGTTCTTTGCGCTCGGCAATATAGGGATGATGAATGAATTTAAGCAGTTCATCGGGCATGATATCCGGGGGCAGGATAAAATCCGCAAGCCCTGTGGCGATGGCGCTTTTGGGCATACCGTCAAATTTGGCGGATTCTTCATCCTGAACCAGCACGGTGCCGCCTTCTTCTTTGATGGCGCGGATTCCCCGTGTTCCGTCGCTTCCCGTACCGGAAAGAATCACGCCGATGGCGCGTTCTCCCTGATCCTCGGCAAGGGACCGGAAAAAAACATCAATGGGAAGGTTGAGTCCGTGGCGCTGCAACTGTTCGGACAGATAAAGATTGCCGCCGCGGACTGCCATCATTTTTCTGGGCGGAATCAGATAAACCGCGTTGGGCTGTATGGTCATGCCGTCTTCCACGCGAAGCACTTCCATCTGTGTATGCTTGGAAAGCAGTTCGACCATCAGGCTTTTATAATCCGGCGAAAGATGCTGAACCACCACAAAGGCAAGTCCGCTGTCTGCTGGAATATGATCGAAAAAGGTCTGAAGCGCCTCCAGCCCGCCGGCAGAAGCGCCGATCCCCACATAGTAGAGGGGAGTGTCCGATACCGCGCCCCGGCTTAACTCAGAGACAGCATTTGCTTTTTTGGATTGAACTGTTTTTTTCTTTCCTTTCATAGTTTTTAAAAGGGCAGAGGGGTGAGGGGTGAGAGGTGAGAGGTCAGGGGTCAGTTAAATCTCTCCGTACTGACTTCTCATCACTCACCCCTACCCCCTCACCCCTCACCGCTAACCTCTCACCCCCATCCTTTCAATCATTGAAACAAGCATGTTATAGCTGAAGGGCTTTGTCATATAATCATCCATACCGGCTGCCAGACAGCGTTCTTTGTCTCCCTGCATCGCGTGGGCGGTCAGTCCCACAATAGGGATATGTTCTCCGCTGCTTTTTTCTTTTTCCCGTATGGCGCGGGTGGCTTCGATCCCGTCCATCTTAGGCATATCCACATCCATCAGTATCATATCAAAGTTTTCTTTTTCAAGACATTTAATCGCCTCAAGTCCGTTTTGGGCAACGGCAAAACGATATCCCAGTTTTTTCAGAATGCCTTCCAGCAATTTCTGATTTAAAATATTGTCCTCTGCTATCAGTATGTTAAGTTCAGGTTTTTCGGCAGGAGATTCTTCGCTGCGCTCAGAATGACACAGGGTGGCATCAGAATGACAAGGAGGGAGACATTCGGAATGACTCAGTGCATTGTCACTCTGATACGTTGCGCTGTCAGATTTGCACGCCGGATCACCGGTTTTCTTGTCGGCCTGGGACCGCGCAATTCTGAGTCTGACAATAAAATAAAACACGCATCCCCGTTCCGGTCTGTTTTCTGCCCAAATTCTGCCCTGCATCATTTCCACCAACTGCTTGGATATGGTAGTTCCCAAACCGGTTCCGCCGTAACGCCGGGCAACGGAACCTTCTGTCTGCATAAAAGGATCGAAAATTTTTTGCAACTGCTCGACTGGAATGCCGGGGCCCGTGTCTGAAATCGAAAAACGAAGATCAATATGATTTGCCTCCTCTGATTCCTTTTTCACACGGATATTGACGGAACCCTGTTCTGTAAATTTGACGCCGTTTCCTGCCAGATTCATCAGAATCTGCTGAAGCCGGAAATCATCTCCGATCAGATGAATCGGGACATCGGAATCAATATGTCCTGTCAGTTCAAGTCCTTTGGTCCGGGCTTGAAGGGAAATGGTGTCCAATGTGGCGGTCAGCACTGTCCGCAGATTGAATTCCGATTCCTCCAAAACCATTTTCCCCGCTTCTATTTTGGAGTAATCAAGAACATCATTGAGTAATCGTAAAAGATAATCGGCAGAGTTTTTGACTGCGGTCAGATATTCCCGCTGCTCCGGGTCAAGTTCGGTGGTCAGGGTCAGTTCGGTCATTCCGATGACAGCATTCATCGGCGTTCTGATTTCGTGGCTCATATTTGCCAGAAAACGGCTTTTGATACGGCTGGCTTCTTCGGCATCGCGCCGCGCCTGAACCAGCGCGGACACGTCAATGACATTCAGCAGCACACCGTCATAAACGCAGTTCCGATACACCGGCTGACATCTGAGCATAGCGTCGCAGTTTCCGAATCTTTTGTGAAAAACAACTGTCTCGGACTTGGGTCTGCTCCGAAATGAGGAGATAAGGGAAATAACAGAGGTGTTGACAGTTTCATTATGAAAATCAAACAGTTTTTTGCCTATCATATCTTTACGTTTAAGACCGAAGAAATTGCAGAACCATGTATTGACTTCTTCGACAGTATCTTCCGCATCTGCAAAGACAACGCCTTCATCCATGCTTTCAATCATGGCGGAAAGCCTTGCGCTTTCCCGTTCTGAAACAGCGATTTGCTCTTTGAGTTCTTTTCTTGTTTCCCGGAGGATTTTTTCAGTCCGGGTTTTATAAATCGCCATTTTGATGCTGATGTCTAAGGAGCGGGCGTCAAAGGGTTTCAAGATATAACCGAAAGGCTCTGTGATGCTGGCGCGTTCAAGCATTTCATTGTCGTGATACGCGGTCAGAAAAATAATCGGCAGATCAAAGCGTCTGCGGAGGATATTGGCGGCTTCAATTCCGTCCATTCTGCCCCGGAGTACAATGTCCATAATGACAAGGTCCGGCATTTCCTTTTCGACAGCATGAAGCGTTTCCTCTCCGGAACTCAGCACCGCAGTGACGATATATCCCATTTCTTTCAGACTGTCTTTAATATCGTCTGCGACCAGCACTTCATCTTCAACAATCATAATTTTTTTCATGGCTCTGTCCTCCGGTGAATTGAGAATTGAGAATTGAGAATTAAAAAACGCCGCGCAGCAATTTTCCGCAATGTTTCAGCGTCGGGAGTTTTGAGCGCACCTGTTCGAGCCGAGCCGCGTCTGCCTCAAATACAACAAGCCCTTCTGTCTCGCCTGCGTCTGCTTTCAGAATGCCGAAAGGATCAAATGCCGCGCTGCGCCCGGAAAAAACCGAAGCGGTCAGATTTGCGCCGGCAACATACATGGTGTTTTCAATGGCTCTTGCGCGCAGCAGCGTCAGCCAGTGATCTTCTTTGACCGGTCCCGCATACCATGCGGAAGGCACTAAAACAATGTCCGCGCCCCTCAGCGCAAGATCACGGAAAATTTCCGGGAAACGAAGATCATAACAGATTGCCATGCCGATATTCAAGCCTTTTACATTCACAATTTCCGGCTTGGTTTCACCGGCAAGCATTTTGTCAGATTCCCGGACATTCAGCGCATCAAAAAGATGAATTTTGCGATAAGCGGTCAGCATTTTTCCTTCAGCCGAAAGCATGATGGCTGTGTTATGCACCCGTTTTTCTCCGGTAATTTTTTCCCATATCCCCGCTATCAGGCAGATATGATGCTGT
>JAIFKL010000158.1 GCA_020049595.1 Desulfobacteraceae bacterium | reverse complement strand
AAGTGTTTCTCGCAAAGGCGCATCTGATTTCAGCCCGGGCGCAAAGAAAAAAAATAAAAATTCTGCGCCCTTTGCGTCTTTGCGAGAAAAAATGTTTTTGCTATAAATTTTTAGAGATTAAGTGTTTCTCGCAAAGGCGCATCTGATTTCAGCCCGGGCGCAAAGAAAAAAAATAAAAATTCTGCGCCCTTGGCGTCTTTGCGAGAAAAAATGTTTTTGCGAGAGATTTTGAAAATACAGAAATAACGAATACTTTTAATTTATTGAGAATAAATTATGCGCTTTTCCCGAATTACCGACATCCGCTGTCTGAAATGCGGACATCAGTTAATCATCCAAAGCTTATGACGGAAGGTAAATTTACGCTGCAAGTCTTGCGGCGCGGAATATCCCATTGAAAAATTTGCTGACAGGGTGGATGACATTATCGAAGAAGCACTTGCCAATATTCCCTGCAACAGGTTCTGAAACCCTGATGATAAGGATGAAAGGATTTTCAGGATTTCTGTTCTGTAGGGGCATCGCCGGCGGGGTGCCCCGGTCCCGCAGGGACGCATGAAAATAGCTGTGTTGATTGATCTCAGCCGTCCCTACGGGACTGAAAAAAATGTGTGATCAAACCCGGCGATAAATCGCCGGGCTATTGTCATAATGTCCCTGCGGGACATGAATTAATCGCCGAATTTTTGTCCCGAAGGGACATCCGAGAATAGACCGGCAATTTATTGCCGGTAAAGATATTGCCATCTTTTTTTTAAAGTCCCGTAGGGACGGCTGAAAATGTCGTGTGTCCGTCTCAATCGTCCCTACGGGACTCAAAAAAATCGGTTTCCCCGGAAACCAGGCGATATCTATTTTCAGCTTTGGTCCGGGCTATCTCGGATGTCCCTGCGGGACAAGTTCCACTTCCGCCGCGCAGTTTGAAAATTTTATCTGACCGGCTTTATTGTAAATACGCATATTTTCAATCTCTTGCTGCCTCCTGACATTGTTGATGATCTGGTTGATGTCATCTCTTTATACGATTGGAAAAGCATATTTTCAATCTCTTGCTGCCTCCTGACATTGTTGATGATCTGGTTGATGTCATCTCTTTATACGATTGGAAAAGCAATATCCTAATAGACATTTTCGGAAATAAGCGATGCCCCCTTTTTATTAAAACCGATATTAAAATCGATCTCGCAAAGGACGCAGAGAGCGCAAAGACTGCAAAGCCGCTGAAAATTGCAGAATCGGATATTTTCTGTCTTTCTTCCTTTGCGCTCTCTGCGTCCTTTGCGAGAACCTTTTTTTATTTCCGAAAATGTCTAATATACTGATCCGCTTTTGTTTTTTTTGCCGCAGACACACACAGACAGATATCCGAACACGGAATACGGCGATTATGCAAAAATTATGCCGTAAAAAATCAAAATTGGATGACTATAATATAAAATCTGTAAAAAAACATCATCCATAACTCTTTCTTGACATACAAGCCTTACTTCACTATATTGAGCTATATTATAATATTATTTTGGAAATAAATGATGAATTTTCCCGCAAAGATGCAAAAAAATATTTATCACCTTTGCGTTTCTTAGCGGCCCCGGCTGAAAACAGATCCGCCTTTGCGAGAAATCTTTTTCTGATTTTTTATTTCTCGCAAAGGCGCAGAGGGCGCAAAGAAAAGATTATCGAATTTAATACCAATTCGCTTTCATATAGTTATGAAACGGAGGTCGCTCACGCTCCCGGCTCTGAGCAGGGAGCGTGAGCGACCTCTGATTTTGATAGCGAATTGGTATGAAAATAAAAACTTATGGCTTCAACCCTTCAGCCTCGAAAAAATCCTTATGTGGGTCCCCGCTCTTATGAATACGGCGAAACCCTGTACGGGCGGGACCGCGAGACCGCAGAGATACTTGATCTGCTAATTGCCGAGCGGATTGTGATGCTTTATTCCCCATCCGGTGCCGGCAAATCTTCTCTGCTGAAAGCCGCACTGGTCCCAGCGATTGAGAAAGAAGAATTCTGCGTTCTGCCGGTCATGCGGGTCAGCCTTCATCCGCCTCCGGAATTTCAGCTCCCTGCCGGAACCAACCGCTATATCTTCAGCCTGCTCTTATCCCTTGAAGAATCTCTGCCGGAAGACCGGCAGATGTCTTCAGACGATCTGGCAGGTCTCAGTCTGGATAACTATCTGAAAAAAAGACAGGCAGAAACAAAACAGGCGGACAGTACGGTTCTGATTTTCGACCAGTTTGAGGAAATACTGACGGTTGACTTCACGAATACCGCAGCAAAAACAGAGTTTTTCGCACAGGTCGGCACCGCGCTCCGTTCCCGTGACCGATGGGCGGTTTTTGCGCTGCGGGAAGATTTTATCGCGGGTCTTGACCCTTATCTCCGTGCGATTCCCACACGGCTCAGAAATACCTTCCGTCTTGATCTGCTGGGAGAATCGGCTGCAAAAGATGCCATGCAGAAACCCGCGCTGGAGGCAGGGGTCTTGTTCAGCGATGAGGCTGCCGCAAGATTAATCGCTGATCTGCGGAAGGTCAGAGTGCAGCATATCGGCGGCGGATTCAGGGAAAAGCCGGGACTTTATGTGGAGCCGGTACAACTTCAGGTGGTCTGCCGGCGGCTCTGGGATAATCTGCCCGAGGACGCCGATCATATCAGCGAAGCCGATGCGGAAAAAATCGGCAATGTGGATGAAGCGCTGGCAAGCTACTATTCGGACAGGGTGAAAGCCATTGCCGCAGAAACATCTGTCAGTGAACGCTCAATCCGTGAATGGTTTGACACGCAACTGATCACCGAACAGGGAATCCGGGGACAGGTGCTGAAAGGAAGCGAAAAAAGTCAGGGGCTTAAGAATCAGGCGGTTTATGAACTGGCAAAAGCCCATCTTGTGCGGGCAGAGGAGCGCAGGGGCGCGGTCTGGTTTGAACTTGCCCATGACCGTCTGATCCGCCCCGTAAAAGAAAACAATGCCGCGTGGCGTGAGTCAAATCTGACGATGTTGCAACTTCAGGCTGCGCTGTGGGAGAAACAGTCCCGGCCCGATGGACTGCTGTTTCGGAGCCAATCGCTCAGAGATGCCGAAGAATGGTACCGAACCCATGAGGATGAAATCACATCTGCGGAACGTGATTTTCTGGATAAGTCCCGTGCCGCTGAAGCTGCTGTCAGACAGCGGCGGCGATGGAACCGGCTGTTTAACATCATGTCTGTCATTTCCATTATCCTCGGTATTGTCGCGGGGTTATTTTCAATACGATTTCAAATTGCAAAAAAGGCGGCGCAGGAACAGCGCGAAATCGCTGTCAGACAGCGGCAGATCTCGGAAGAAAAAACAAGGGAAGCGGTTTATAATCTTGTCAAAGTATGGGAAGAAAGGGCGGTTGCCGCTCTGAACGAAAATCCGCCGGATTTTCAGAAAGCATGGCTCTATGTTCTCGAAGCTTTGAATCAGGATATTCCCGCAGACAGACAGTTGCCGGTTTCTCTGGGGATGCTCTCACAATCCGAGCTTCATTACGGCATCATGGGCAGGCAGTTATGGGTTTCGCCGTCTTCGTTTGTCGGAAATATCGCGATGCTGAACAAGGACGGGAAATATCTTGCAACTGCCGCGGATGATAATATCATTCGGGTCTGGGAGATGAAAAGCGGAAAAGAGATATTCAACCTCACCGGACATTCGTCTCCGGTCAGCAGCCTCAGTTTCAGTCCGGACGGAAAATACATCGCTTCGGGATCAGAGGATAAAACAGTGAGGATATGGGATATGAAAAACGGAAATCCGCTCCTTATCCTGACAGGTCATTCCGCGGGCGTCTCAAGCGTCTGTTTCAGTTCGGACAGTACCCGGCTGGCATCGGCTTCTTATGATAACACGCTGAAAATATGGAAAACAGACAGCGAGTATCCGGTTTTGACGCTGGAGGGGCATTCGGATACGGTCAACAGCGTCTGTTTCAGCCCGGACATGAACAGCAGATATATCGCATCAGCCTCGGATGACAGGACAGTGCGCCTCTGGGACCTGTGGAATGTCAGCGTGAAGAATCCTATTCTCACGCTGGTCGGACATTCGGACGCTGTCAAAAGCGTCTGTTTCAGCCCGGACGGAAAGCAGATGGCGTCCGCATCGGATGACAAAACCGTGCAGACATGGGATGCCGACAGCGGCAAACCGCTGCTGACGCTGACCGGACATTCGGGCGCGGTCAGCGCGGTCAGTTTCAGCCCGGACAGCAGATATATCGCGTCGGCTTCGGATGACACAACCGTGCGCTTATGGGATGCCGGCACCGGCAAATCGCTCATCACACTGAACGGACATTTCAATACGGTCAGCAGCATCTCTTTCTATCCGGACAGCCGTTACATTCTTTCCGCGTCTCTTGATAATACGGTAAAAATTTGGGATACGGAAACCGGAAAAACAACACTCGCATCAGACGGTCATTCAAATGCAGTCACCAGTGTCTGTTTCAGCCCGGGCAACACGCGGATCGTATCCGGCTCGTCGGATAATACGGTAAAGATATGGGACGCTGATTCCGGAAAAGAAGTTCTCACCCTGATCGGTCATTCGGGACCGGTCAGAAGCGTTGCTTTCAGTCCTGACGGCAAAAGAATTGCTTCAGGATCAGAGGATAATACGGTGCGGCTGTGGGACACAGAAACCGGCAGCCCGATTCTCATTATTGCCTGTCATTCGGGCGAAATCAGAAATGTCTGTTTCAGCCCGGACGGGAAACAGACAGCCTCTGCCTCTTCGGATAATACGGTGAAAATATGGAACGCAGAGACCGGCGAAGCGATTCTCACGCTTACCGGGCATCTGTATCCGGTCAACAGTGTCGCTTTCAGCCCCGACGGAAAGCATATTGCTTCGGCATCCCATGACAATACCGTGCGGATGTGGGATGCAGAAACCGGCAAGTCAATTCTGTTGCTGGAACATTACGTTCCGGTCAGAGGCGTCGCGTTCAGTCCCGACGGCAAAAGAATTGCTTCGGGAGCAGAGGATAAGACGGTGCGGCTGTGGGACACAGAAACCGGGAATCTGCTATTTGCAATGAACGGACATTCGGGATTTGTAAGCTCCGTGGCTTTCGGTTCGGACGGCAAGAGGATTGTTTCTGCCTCATTCGATAAAACTGTCCGGGTCTGGGATGCAGATACCGGCGCCCCGGTTTTCATGCTGACCGGGCATTCGGATCTGGTCAAAAGCGCCGCGTTCAGTCCTGACGGCAAACGGATCGCTTCGGCTTCTTCTGACAGGATTGTCCGAATGTGGAATGCTGAAGAAGATTATAAACGCTTCATTCTGAACGGAAATGCAAACTGGATCGGAGGTGCCGCTTTCAGCCCGGACAGCAGAAAATTGGTTCTCGGATATGATGACATACTGAGGCTTTGGGATGTGAATACCGGCAGGGAAATTATGATAATGAAAGGACATTCGGGATGGATCGGCGGTGTGGCCTTCAGTCCTGACGGCAAACTTATTGCTTCCTCATCAAAAGATAAAACTGTCCGGCTGTGGAACGCGGATACCGGGGACCCTCTTTTCACGCTGACCGGTCATTCGGACTGGGTCTCAAGCGTCAGTTTCAGCCCGGACGGCAAACGGCTTGCTTCCGCGTCTTATGACAATACCGTGCGTCTGTGGGATACTGATACCGGCTCGGCTCTTCTGACACTGAACGGGCATTCGAGTTATGTCGTCAGTGTTGCTTTCAGTCCTGACGGCAAACGGCTTGCTTCCGCGTCAAAAGATAAAACAGTCCGTATCTGGGATGCGGATACGGGCAGGCAGTTGCTCATAATGCCCGGGCATTCGGACGGGGTTGAAAGTGTCAGTTTCAGTCCGGACGGCAAATATATCGCATCCGCCTCGGATGACAAGACCGTGCGCTTATGGAATGCGGATACCGGCGGACATATAATCACGTTAAACGGACATTCAGACGGGGTTGTAAGTGTCGGTTTCAGTCCGGACAGCAGATATCTTGCTTCGGCATCTTATGATAAGACGGTCCGGCTCTGGGATGTGAAAACCGGGAAACTGCTCGCCGCGCTGACCGGACATTCCAACTGGGTCACGAGTGTCAGTTTCAGTCCTGACGGTGAACAACTGTGTTCGACATCTTTGGACAATACGCTCCGTATCTGGCAGCTTTATCTGACGAATGCCTATTTGAAAGCCGGAAGAAAATCCCCGGAATTTAAAGCGCTGTGTCAGAATTCCTTTGAATTGTTTCCTTATAAAAAAGACGGGATATCTCTGACTTATGAAAGATATCTTCCCTGTATTCGGACGCCCTGGTATTACGGACATCCGAGACCCGCTGATAAAAACCCTGTCAGATGGATACTCGAAAGAGCGGGTGTAGCGGCGGCTGAACCGCGATAAAAAAAAACGGGTTCGGGGTGAGAGGTGAGAGGGGGAAACTTCCCCTGACCTCTGACCCCGAACCCCTCACCTCTCACCCAGTAGAGAATTCGGGCTTAATTTAACGCCATTGCGGGGTCGGGTCCCCGCTTGTCAGTTTATAACAATTTTAATTTAAGGAGGATTTATGAAAAAAGCATTATTTTCGGCAGCGGCAATGCTGGCAGCGGGACTTTTTTGCGTTCTGCTCGCGCTCCCGGCAGGAGCGCAATCGGCAAAAACAACCTTTGTAACCATCGGAACCGGCGGGATTACCGGCGTTTACTATCCCACCGGCGGGGCCATTGCCAAAATGGTCAACGACAAGCGGGACAAATACGGCATCCGCTGTACGGTTGAAGCCACAGCCGGTTCGGTTTACAATGTCAACAGCGTTGTATCCGGCGATCTGGAATTCGGACTGGCGCAGGCAGACCGCCAGTATCAGGCAGTCAACGGTCTTGAAGAATGGAAAGACAAACCTCAGAAAGAACTGCGCGCGGTGTTCAGCCTCCATCCCGAAGCATTGACTTTGGTTGCTTCCGAGGCATCCGGTGTCAAAGACATCCGGGAACTCAAGGGCAAACGGGTCAATATCGGCAATCCCGGCTCCGGTCAGCGGCAAAATTCCATTGACGCGTTGTCAGCCGTAGGCATTGATTTTGAAAAAGATATCAAAGCCGAACAGGTCAAAGCTGCCGAAGCCCCCGGACTGCTTCAGGACGGCAGGATTGATGCGTTTTTCTATACGGTGGGACATCCCAGCGGCGCATTCAAAGAAGCCACCGCGGGCGCGACAAAGGTGCGTTTTGTTTCCATCAGCGGTCATGAAATCGAAAAGCTCCTCAAAGAAAAACCTTATTACGCAAAGACGACCGTTCCTGTAAAACTTTATCCCACAGCGGTCAATGACGCGGATGTTGAAACCTTCGGAGTGAAAGCCACCTTTGTCACTTCCGCCAAAGTCGCGGAAGATGTGGTCTATGCCATCACCAAAGAGGTTTTTGAAAATCTCGACGAATTTAAAAAACTTCATCCGGCTTATGAAAGTCTGACCAAAGAGGGAATGCTGGAAGGCATGTCCGCAGAAATTCATCCCGGAGCAATGAAGTATTATAAGGAAGCGGGGCTGATAAAGTGAGAAATGAGAAGTGAGAAATGAGAAGTGAGAAGTGAGAAATGCCGTTTTATAAAAACATGGCTCACTTCTCAACCTGCCTTTACTCCATGACGGAAAAAAAGATGAATGAAATCAAAAAAATAATGGTCGCCATTGCTTTTTCGGAACATGCAAAAGGCATATTCGATTATGCGGCAAAATTGGCAGTATCTCTGAATGCGGAACTGCTCGTCGTCAGCATTATCAACTCACGGGATGTCGAGGCTGTGGAAAGCATTTCGGCAATGGGTTATGATGTTGACGGCGAGCATTATGTCCGCAATATTCGGAATGAGAGAAATCAGATACTGGAACAGATTATCGAGGAATCCGCTTTTCCGCGGGGAAGAGTCCGCACGCTTATCCCTGTGGGAAATCCCGTTGACGAACTGCTGAATATCGCGGTAAAAGAACATGCAGACATGATTGTGATGGGAACCAAAGGGCGCACGAATCTCAGTAATATTCTCATCGGTTCGGTTGCCGAAAGAATTTTTCAGAAATCGCCGGTTCCGGTGCTGTCTTACAGGGATGAAACGCATAGCGGCGATTCAATCAGTGGTTGATGAGAAACTGAGTTTTTTTAAAAACTCAGTTTCTTATGAATGGTATTAAAAAAAACGATTTGCATCTGATCTAAGCCGGGCGTTTTACTGATCTTAGCTGTAAAACCGCTTTTCAAGCGGTTCTTCGTAAAACCGCTTTTCAAGCGGTTTAAGCGATTTGAAAAATCGCTTTACAATCTGAAAAGACCGTCTTTGAAAGCGAATCGGTATTAAATAAAAGCAGGGTTGTCAAATCTCATTCCGATTCAACCCTTAATTTGCATTGAGAACACTCATCTATGAACAGCAATGAATTATCATCAAACGGCAAAGACGCGGGTGTGGAACTCGCCAAGAAATTAGCTGAAGCAGACGAGGGCATCGGAAGAAAGCCCCAAGCCCCTGATAAATTGAACATTGTCTCTGTCGGCGCGATTGCACTTGTCTGGATCGCCGCGGCGATTCTGCTTCCTCAGCGGATAGCTATCCCGAATTTCATCTGGGTCATTCATGGCGGATGCGCTATTCTGATTATTTCCCGTATCTTGCCACATTATATTATCCCCGCTGTCGCGCTGGGATGGAGTTTCTTTCAATTATATCTCGCCTGTCCTCTGTTCGATCCTTTAGACTCAACTTTTACCCGTTCCATTCATCTGAGTTTCGCGCTGCTGATTGTTTTTCTGAATTATCCTGTTTTAAGAAGCGAAGGGTTCGGCTTGAAATTTTTTTCCGAAAAGACGAAACTGCCCCTGTTTGATTGTATTTTGGGAGTTGTTGCCGTCTTTTCGGCGCTTTATCTTGCTATTGATTATGCGGGAATTTCACTGCGCTCCGGTTCTCCTATCCCCAGAGATATTGTCATCGGAACCATGCTGCTGATTTTATTATTCGAAGCCACGCGACGGGTAGTAGGATTCGCGCTCCCCTTTATTGCCTCAATGTTCTGCGTCTATATATTTTTTGCTTCCTATATGCCGGATTTCATTGCCGGAAAGA
>JAIFKL010000378.1 GCA_020049595.1 Desulfobacteraceae bacterium | reverse complement strand
GCCGTCAGCAGACTGTTGAAAACATGGCGGATACTCGGTGTAAGCTTGATTTCCCTTTTAAAGTATTCACATACCCGTTCAAACAATTCCACCCTGACCTTTTTCTCATAGTATTCAGGCAGATAATCGTCTCTCAAAGCTTCGGCTGTGAGTTTTTCTCTCACAGACTGAGCCGCTTTTTCAGCGGAAATACCCTTTGTCCTCAGCAGCGACGACAATTCACCGAGAAATGCAAATTCAAAAGATGAGCCGAGACAGTGCCATTGCTCCGTCAGTGTGACATTATTCGCCAGTTCTTTAAGTTTCTGTTTCAGCCAATCGGCGTCTTTCTGATATTCCGGCGGATAAGAAACCGGAAACAGAGGGATTTTTCTTGTACCCTCTTTTATCGCAAGCTCTCTGTCACACTCCAGCACAATGTCCTGAAGCGCTGAAAGAAATGACAGTTTCAAGGCTCTTTCCAAATCATGGTTAATGGGCTTGCCTGCTTTTTGAAGATAATCAAGCCCGTATCCGCAGGCATGTTCAACGCCTTTCCACGCACTGTTTGCCAGAACACCCACAAAAAACGCCCCTATTGTAACTTCTTGCCACACGATTTTCCCTCCCTGCCAGTATTTGTCAACTGTTGTAATTATCTCAATAAAACAAGATGATTTTATACATCCTTTTTTAAAGAGGGGCAAGGGGATTAATTGTCTGACTCATATCTCTGCAAAAAAAAATTTCACAGCATGAGAATTTTCCTTTACACAATTTTGAAAATCTGTAAATATTATCTGACATATAATATTTTTTTAAGGTTAATCTCCTGTGCTTATGAAATGAATTGAACTTCGCCAACAGAAACTGTTTGTATCGGTCTGAACAATATGAAACTGAAATATAAAATCGTTCTTATCCTTATGAGTGTTTTCACTTTGTACGGCGCGGTGGACTATGCAGTTCAATATTTTATCATTTTCCCGAGTTTCTTGAAATTAGAAGCCCATGAAGCCCGCCAGAATCTGGAACGTGCGGTAGAAGCAATTAAAACAGAAGTTCATCATCTCGATACCATTTGTCACGATTGGGCAGCATGGGATAACAGCTATAGTTTTGTCTTATCTCAAAATGATGAGTATATAGAGAGCAATCTGCTTTTGAGTTCATTTATAAATAATAATATAAATATAATATATATATATGATACGGAAGGAAGGCTTATCTGGGGAGAGATATATGATCTGAAGTCAAAAGAAAAAATTCTCCTCAAAGAATTTCCGAAAGATATGCTGCCGAAAGACCACCCGTTTTTTTCAGGATGTTCAAACAATATCCCTTTATCGGAAATGTCTGTTTCCGGCATCTTTATGACAGCGAGATATCCTGTCCTGATTTCCAGCCGCCCGATTCTCACGAGTAATAATGAAGGACCGATTCGGGGCTACTTTGTTATGGGACGTTTTCTCAATCAAGATTTTATCAAAACACTTATCAATCAGACCCGTGTCAATTTTCAGATTTTTCCCATCAGCGATGCTGCCTCCGAATCAATCAGGAATATTTCAAACCGTCTCACAGCGGAATCTCCCTATCATTTTGAAAGAAAAAACAATAATTTTCTTCAGATTTATACTTCTTATCCGGATATCAGCGCTAATCCTGCCTTTCTGATTATGACGACCGTGCCGAGAGATATCGTCAGAAGCGGATTCAACACCATACGCTATGCGCTTTTTTCGATGATGGCAGCCGGGGTGATTGTGCTGCTTGTCATGCTGCTGCTTTTGGAGCGGATTGTCCTCAAACCTCTGACGCATCTGACAGATCATGCGCTGACCATCCGAAATACTGCCAACTTTTCGGTGCGTCTTTCAATGCGGCGAAATGACGAAATCGGAACGCTTGCAAAGGAATTTGATAACATGGTGGCAAAAATAGAAGAACAGACAGCGGAGCTGGAAGTCATAAACGAAAAACTCAGGCATGATATTGTCAAGCGTATTCAGGTTGAAGGAGATTTGCAGAAAGCCAATCAGGAGTTGCAGCGCCTTGCCCATTTGGACGGTCTGACGCTGATCGCCAACAGACGCTGTTTTGACGAATCTCTGAAAAAAGAATGGCATCGGCTGATGAGAGAAAATGCGCCTCTGTCGCTGATTATGTGCGATATTGATTTTTTCAAACTTTATAATGACACCTACGGGCATTTATTCGGGGATGACTGTCTGCGTGCGGTTGCCCGCTCCATCTCCCGGAATGCGAAGCGGGCCGGCGATCTGGCTGCCCGTTACGGCGGAGAAGAATTTGCCGTGATTTTGCCGAATACCGGGCTTGAAGGCGCCATCTGTGTGGCGGAATCCATCAGAACTGACATTGAGCATCTCCGCATCAGACATGAACACTCTTCATTGCAACCATATATTACATTAAGTATGGGAATATCAAGTCTGATTCCTACTCAGGTGCTTTCGTTCAAAAGGCTTGTTGATCTTGCAGACAAGGCTCTTTATCTTTCTAAAAAACGGGGGAGAAACCGTATCAATTTTTTGAATCTGGATGAGTAGATCATAAAATTATCATATCTTTGCCCTGATAATAAAATAATACTATTATATAACAAGATATTATATCTTTTTTAAGAATTATTATTGTTTTTTTCAAAAAAATGTGTATCATTTATTATATAAATAAAATTAAAAATCTGAATTGACAATTAAAGGAAAGATGTTTTATACTTTTATATATCTGATTTTTTTCAAATAAAAAAAGCTCTTGCAAAGGTGAGAATGCCGCAGAGTTTGTATGATATTATATTTTTTTCTTTGCGCCTTTTGCACCTTTGCGAGAAATAATCTGATAAAATCAAAAAAAACAGGGAGGAGAAAAGCATCACATGGGAAAACTGAAAGGCACTCGGACAGAAAAAAATCTTATGGCGGCATTTGCCGGTGAGTCTCAGGCTCGGAACCGTTACACCTATTTTGCCGGCAAGGCGAAAAAAGAAGGCTATGTTCAGATTGCTGATATTTTTGAAGAAACAGCCCATCAGGAAAAAGAACATGCCAAGCGTTTTTTCAACTTTCTGGAAGGCGGAGAAGCGGAAATCACCGCGGCTTTTCCTGCCGGCGTTGTCGGAACAACCCTTGAAAACCTGAAGGCGGCGGCTGGCGGAGAGCATCACGAGCATACGGTGCTGTATCCGGAATTTGCAAAAATCGCCCGTGAAGAAGGGTTTGAGGCGATTGCTGTTGTGTTTGAAAAAGTCTCTGTTGCTGAAAAACAGCATGAAAAAAGATACAATGACCTTGCCGCCAATATCGAGGCGGGAAAGGTATTCAAACGGAGCGAAAAAGTGAAGTGGCGCTGCCGCAACTGCGGTTATGTTCATGAAGGAAACGGCGCGCCGGATATGTGTCCTGCCTGCGCGCATCCGCAGGCACATTTTGAACTGCTTGGGGAAAACTGGTAATGCGCTTAAATTTAACCACAAAGAACACAAAAGTTTCTCTGCATTCTTTGTGCATCTTTGTGAACTTTGCGCCCTTTGTGGTTAAAAACTGTACGTCACTTTAACCTGAAGTTCGGAGATTTTCATTTTATTCCTAAGCCTTACTTTTACTTTAATGAAAGGAGCAAATAATGGCGGAAAGATTGCAGGTTTACAAATGCGAAGTATGCGGAAATATTATTGAAGTCCTTCACGGCGGCAAAGGACAGTTGGTTTGCTGCGGAAAGCCGATGGTGATGATGAGCGAAAACACGGTGGATGCTGCCAAAGAAAAGCATGTTCCGGTTTTGGAGAAAATCCCCGGCGGCGTGAAAGTCAAAGTCGGAAGTGTTGCCCATCCCATGGAGGAAAAGCACTATGTCGAATGGATTGAAGTCATTGCTGACGGGAAAATCTATCGGCAGTTCCTGAAACCCGGAGAAAAACCGGAAGCGACATTCAATGTGGAAGGCTCGCAGATGTATGCTCGTGAATATTGTAATATTCACGGTCACTGGAAAGCATAAAAGCTAATGCGCCGGTATTCATTCCCTCTCCCCTTCGGGGAGAGGGTCAGGGTGAGGGGAAAACAGGCACATCCGCCGCGCCCCTCTCCCCGAAGGGGAGAGGGAGTTTTTTAACTTAACGGCGTTGCCGCGGTGCCCCTACCCGTCGAAATCAATGAGATCGGGTACTAAGTCATTCTGACCATCAGACAAGGAGGTGATTTCTTATGACCAGTTGGAAATGCAAAAAATGCGGGTATATGCTGGAGGCGGAAAAGCCGCCTGAAAAATGCCCTTCATGCAAGGAAAAATGCGAGTTTATAGATAACACCTGCTACACCCCGGACTGTCAAGCCCAAGGAATTGACAAACGCATAAAGTAAAGGAGAATTTTTCTATGCCCAAATCGCTTGTTGTCTATGCCACAAGAACCGGTGAGACAAAAAAAATCGCGGAACTGATTGCGGAAGGCATCCGCCTTTCCGGCGCGGAAGCTGCTGTGGTGAATATCAATGATATTAAAAGCGAAAAAGACCTTCAGGGCTACGATGCTGTTGTACTCGGGTCTGCGACCTATCACGGCGACATGATGCAGAAAATGAAGACCCTGCTTTTCATGGCGGAAAAAGCCGGACTTGAAGGAAAAGTCGGGGGCGCATTCGGCGCATTCGGATGGAGCGGCGAAGCCTGCGACCGGATTTTTGACACCATGAAAAACATCTTCAAGATGAACATGGTCAGCAACTCGTTGCGTTTGAAGTCAACGATGCTCGGCGGCGGAACAAAGATGGCTCAGGATTACGGGCGGGAAATCGCCAAAAAACTGGGCTGATGATTTTTTTATGCTTGAAGATTCAATCTCGAAAATATGAATGCAGGAATATCCGCCGTAATTTTTACCTGTAGATAAAGCGGCTGCTATCGGAAAGTTTCTGACAAGCTCCGAAGGAGCGGCATATTTGTAGGAAAATTTTTGTTCGCCATTATGTCGCTTCTACAAATATTTCGCCCCTTCGGGGCTTAATCTGTACATAAAGCGGCTGATGTCGGAAAGTTTCTGACAAGCTCCGAAGGATGCTTAACCTGTAGATAAAGCGGCTGATGTCGGAAAGTTTCTGACAAGCTCCGAAGGAGCGGCATATTTGTAGGAAAATTTTTGTTCGCCATGTCTCCCGAACTCCGCAGGAGTGAAATAATAATATTTCGCCCCTACAGGGCTTGTATTCAGGGGTGAATGTCCTACAAATATTTCGCCCCTTCGGGGCTTAATCTGTACATAAAGCGGCTGATGTCGGAAAGTTTCTGACAAGCTCCGAAGGAGCGGCATATTTGTAGGAAAAATTTTGTTCGCCATGTCTCCCGAACTCCGCAGGAGTGAAATAATAATATTTCGCCCCTTCGGGGCTTAAAAAGAGTGTTAAAATCTTCATTCCCAAAAAAAGGAGGTTCTATGACTACACCGAAACATTGTCCCGGTTTTGAACAGTTCAAAAATCTGAAGTCTTTTATGTGCAAATGCCCCTCATGCGGCGCGAAAAAAGAAATCTTTTCCGACGAATTTGGCAAAACGCACAAATGCGACAAGTGTAAAAAAGAAATAGACTTTACTCAGTGCAAACTTGAGGGAGGAGTCTGAAGCGATTGAAAATCAGCCACGAATGAATATTTTAACCACGAAAGCACGAAAGAAGCGAAAGGCACGAAAAACCTGTTTTTAATAAGATGGTCGTATTCTTCATAATTTTCGTGCTTTCGTGGTTCAAAAATCGTGGCAAAAAAAGGAGAATCTGACGAAATGGATGTTTTGCTGCTTTCGCGGCTGCAATTTGCCGCTGCCACCATGTTCCATTTTCTGTTTGTCCCGCTGACGCTCGGATTGTCCGTTCTGGTGGCATACATGGAAACAAAATATGCCAGAACCGGAGATGAAATCTATCTGTCCATGACCAAATTCTGGAGCAAACTTTTTCTGATTAATTTCGCTCTGGGCGTCGTTACGGGAATCACGCTTGAATTTCAGTTCGGGACCAACTGGTCCCGCTATTCCGCCTATGTGGGGGATATTTTCGGCTCGCTGCTTGCCATTGAAGCAACCGCAGCGTTTTTTTTGGAATCCACACTGCTCGGCGTATGGATTTTCGGATGGAAAAAACTTTCCCGAAAAGCCCATGCCGCGGTGATGTGGCTTGTTGCGCTCGCGGGTACGGTTTCCGCGGTCTGGATACTCATCGCCAACGGCTGGATGCAGCATCCGGTGGGATATGAAATCAGAAACGGAAGAGCTGAACTTACTGATTTTTTTGCAGTCGTTTTCAACCCCTTCGCTATGCTCGAATTTCTTCACACAGTCAGCGCGGCTTATGTCCTGAGCGCATTTTTTGTGATGGGCATCAGCGCATATCATCTTCTGAAAAAACAGCATGTTGAATTTTTTACCCGCTCTTTCCGCATTGCGCTGGTCTTCGGATTGGTCTTTTCGATATTTGTCGCTGTCAACGGCGATATGCACGGCGTTCACGTCACGAAAGTTCAGCCTGCAAAGCTTGCGGCAATGGAAGCGCACTGGGAAACCGCGACTCAGGCACCGCTTCATCTGTTTGCAATTCCTGATGAAAAAAATGAAAGAAATCTCATTGAAATCGGTTCGATTCCCGGACTGCTCAGTTTTCTGGGACATCACGATTTTGACGCGGAAGTCAAAGGCTTGAAAGATTTTCCCAAAGAGGAAAGACCGCCGGTGCTTCTCTCGCTCTTGGCATTCAGAACTATGGTGGGGCTGGGAACGCTGTTTCCGATTCTGATGATTATCGGATGGTATCTGAGAAATCGTCTCACGGAAAGCCCTGTATATCTGAAGACAATGCTTTTTGCGATTCCGCTGCCCTACATTGCGATTGAAATGGGATGGGTGCTGGCAGAAGTGGGGCGTCAGCCCTGGATTGTTTACGGTCTGATGAAAACCTCGGATGCGGTTTCTCCGATAGCAACATCTCAGGTGCTTGTCTCATTGATTGCTTTCATTCTGGTTTACGGACTACTGGGCGCGACCGGCTTTTATCTCATCGCAGAAAACGCCAAAAAAGGACCGGTTCATTAAGTATCTGCTTATTGGCTGATAACTGACAACTTACTTTTCAGGAGGTAAGAAATGGCTTTACAAACCACATGGTTTCTGCTGTGGGGGCTGCTGTGGGCGGTGTTCTTCATGACAGACGGCTTTGACTTCGGCATCGGCACACTTTACCCCTTTCTCGGAAAAAATAATGACGAAAAACGAATCATGCTCAATTCCATGGGACCTCTGTGGGACGGCAACGAAGTTTGGCTGATTACCGCCGGCGGCGTGACTTTTGCGGCGTTTCCCAAGGTTTACTCGGTGATGTTCTCATCGCTCTATTCCGCACTCATGCTGATTCTTTTTGCCCTGATTCTGCGGGGCGTGTCCTTAGAATTTCGCGGCAAGGTGGATAATTCCGGGTGGCGGACACTCTGGGATACCTGCATTTTTATCGGCAGTTTTGTGCCTGCGCTGCTTTTCGGCGTGGCGTTTGCCAATATTTTTCAGGGCATTCCCATTGACGAAAACGGCGTTTATCTCGGAACGCTTTTCACGCTGCTGAATCCCTACGGATTGCTGGGCGGATTGCTGTTCCTTTTCCTGTTTCTGGTTCACGGCGCGCTGTGGCTCGCCATCAAAACCGAGGGCGAACTTCACGACAGAGCCGTGTCTGCCGCAAACAGCTTATGGTTTTTGCTGCTGATTACTGCCGTTGTATTTCTGGTTACGACAAAATACAAAACCGCGCTTTATGACAACTACATCAACAATCCCATATTGTTTCTCCTGCCGGTGCTGAATGTTCTCGCGCTGCTGGGCATCAAATTTTATCTCACGAAAAAGAGCTATTTCAAAGCATGGTTTGCCTCTGCGCTGACCATTGTGCTGTGTACTTTTTTCGGTGTTGTCGGGCTGTTTCCGAATCTGTTTCCCTCATCGCTCAACCCGGAGTACAGCCTCAGCGCATATAACGCGTCGTCAAGCCCGCTGACCTTGAAAATCATGCTGATTGTGACGGTGATTTTTATTCCTGTCGTGATTGCCTATCAGGTGTGGGTGATTGCCTATCAGGTGTGGACCTACAATCTGTTCAAAGGCAAAGTGACGAAAGCGGATTTGGCTTACGAGGAAGACGCCGCGTATTAATCGGAAATAAAAGTTTCTCGCAAAGGCGCAAAGAGCGCAAAGAACTAATTAATCACTACCCAACAAACTAAGTTTCTTCAAGAAACTTATACCGATTCGCTTTCAACATTGATGTTTTCCGCCTCCGGAGTGCTGAAATGAGCCGCCAGGCGAAATTTTAGCAAGTATATAATTTGCTAAAATTTCGCCTGGCGGCTCATTTCAGCACTCCGGAAAGCGAATTGGTATTAGTTTGTTATACACTTACGTTGCGGGCTTTGCGTCTTTGCGAGAGATAATGAGGAATCGGTTGGCGGAGCGTAAACCATCACGTATTATAAGGTGCCGTAGCCGTAGATGACATGCTAACGCATCGCTTTTCAAAAATATTTCGGTTCGGAAACAGTTTTTTAGAAAAAAACATATAAATATTATACTGTGACTTATGAAAAAATTCATTGTTATTGCCGCAATTGTAATAGCTGTAGGTTGGTATGGAAACTCTTGGTATAAACAAAAAGGGCAGAAAATGCACGGTGCCGGGTTAAATCTGTTGTTGGGTCAATTTTGCACTGATATTTGGCGGGATATCGCATCCTTCGTCAATAGATTTGATCTGTCATCATATAAACAAAAAACACAGAAAATGATACAGGAGAATCCCGTTTCAAAACCAGGAGTATCAAACAATAGTGGATTTAAATGCGATGGCAGAACCCATTGTTCTCAGATGACTTCATGTGAAGAAGCAATGTTCTTCCTCAAAAACTGCCCGGGCGTAAAGATGGATGGAGACAATGACGGTATCCCTTGCGAGAATCAGTGGTGCAGATAGATACAATATTTTTGATCCGGCGCGGGAACACAACCCCGGATGACTCTTCTGCCCGGATGACATCTTTGATCGCCTTTTTGTTGATTGTTCAACGGGTTTTAAATATATCATAATTCTTATATCTGTAATAAAATCCTGTGTCAAGGAGAATTGCATAGCTGAATTTCAGGCAACTGATTTTTTTATTACCGATTTGTGCGATGCACAAAAGAAAAAAGTGTGTTTTCTCTGAAGTTTCCCATGAAAAACCTTGACTTTTTTAT
>JAIFKL010000192.1 GCA_020049595.1 Desulfobacteraceae bacterium | reverse complement strand
CGATTTTGCAAATCGCTTTGAAACGGATTCAGTAAAGCGATTTTGCAAATCGCTTTGAAACGGATTGAAAATCCGTTTTACTGAAACGGTAGCGGGAGTGTACGCCGGCGGCGTACCCCTACCTTACCAGCATAATCAGCAGACATGTCAGAACACCGGCTGACAGCGGCGTCATCAGCCAGCCCCCTGCGATTTTCATCAGCATTCGTGGACTCAGCGTCCGCATCCCTCCCACGAGTCCCACGCCGACCACCGCGCCGACTGCCGCCTGCGAAGATGAAATCGGCACGCCGATCTGCGTAAAAATATGAAGCGTGATTGCCTCAGCCAGAACCACGATAAAGGCTGAAAAAGGGTCTAAGGGAACAATGTCTTTGCCGATGGTCATCATAACTTTTTTGCTGTAAGTCAGCACGCCCACGGCAATGCTCAGTCCCCCGATCAGAGCGGCTTCCTTGTCCGTCAGAAGCCCCGCGCCCACATACACGCCGGTCACATTGGCGACACTGTTGGCACCCAGAGAATACGCGGCGTAACAGCCTGAGATGATAATTCCGCTGAAATACACAAAACTTCTGCCTGTCATACTGGTAACAGTTTTGTTAAGGATAAATCCTATCACACGATGAAGAATGTATGCGAATATGATGCCGCCGATAGGCGTAAGAACCCAGCATGAAACAATTTTATACAGTTTGGAAAAATCCGCTGTTCCCGAAAGAATGCCCGCGCCGAGAATGGTGCCGATAATTGCCTGAGATGTGGAGGCAGGAACAGCAAGGAGGGTGAGAATCGTCATGGTAACAGCAGCAGCCAGCGTGCAGCAAAAAGCCTCTATCGGAATAACGCGGGACAGTTCGCCGAGTGTTTTCATACATTTGGGTCCTTCGAGAACTGAGCCGATCAGCACAAAAAGCGATGTCAGGCATATAGCAGTCCGATATTTGACAACACCGGTTGCAACGCCGGTTCCGAATATGTTTGCAGAGTGATTCGCACCGAGACTCCATCCCAGAAAAACACCGCTCAATATCTTCCACATAAGTTTCACTTTGGGTGAGAGGTCAGAGGTCAGAGGTCAGAGGTAACAACCCCCCCACCTCTCACCTCTGACCTCTCACCCCTCACCTCATACTCACATTGATAATCTGAAGGTGATCGCTGGCGTCTTCAATAATATCGCTGATGGCGGTAAGACCTGAGATAAGCTCTGACAGCGATTTTCCCTGCCAGAAATCGCTGATGGGGATTTTATGAACATTCTTTATCAGCACAAATTTTATATCATCAATTTTTTTCTCATAAATTCTGACGGCAAGCGTCTTTTCCCGCAAATCATCCCCCTTGAGCATTGCCTCAAATGTGATGAGGAGCATTTCGGAAATCCGGGTATTGAGGAATGCCACCCGGCAGCATTCGCCTTTTATTTCTTCCGGAATTTCAACATCTAAGTAACGGAAAGCTGTGTCTTCTATCAGATCGAAAACACGGTCCACCAGTTCCACAAATACACACAGGTCGGGCCGGATATAGGGCAGAAATGCGCCCTGATATATATCTGAAATAATTTCTCTTCGGATCGAATCGCCTTCTCTTTCAATATCAAAAACCTCCCGCATCAGTTTCAGGTCATGGTTTTCAAAAGCGGTTTTGAAGGTGTCGCAGACCGTACAGAGAAGTTTGATATGGCGTCTGATGCCTTCAATGACTTTCTGCTCTTTGTTGTCCTGAGAAAATATTTTTTTAAGAAACATCTTCTCCCCTCGCTCTCATGATTAAAGCCGCGTCCATGATGTCTATCAGAGAAACAACGCCGACAATTTTCTCTTCTTCACATACAAAAATTCTTGCGATATTGGTATCTTCCATTATTTTTGCTGCTTCACGGAAGTCTGCATCTTTATCAATGCAGGCGAGCGGTTTTGAAGCGACATCCGAAATTCTGATATTTTTCGGATTGCCGCCTTTTGCAAGGACTTTGAATACAATATCTCTTGCAGTTATGACGCCGTAGCTGTGGACATTTTTTCCGGGAAACCTGACCACTAAAGAACGAATCCGCCTGTCAACCATCTTTTCAATGGCGTCATACAGATATGCCTCCGCGTCCACCAGCTCTATTTTGGTCGTCATAAATTCCTGTAATTTCATTTCCACGCCTCCATATGTGTATTTTCGGAAATAAAAAAAGTTCTCGCAAAGCACGCAAAGCGCGCAAAGGAAAGAAGAAAAGAAGAAAAGAAAGAAATACAGCTTCCGCCGGCATCTCAGTTTCCTGCGGCTTTGCGGACAGTTCAGCCTTTTATTTCCGATAATGTCTGTTTTATTTTTTTATCCGAATTCAAAGCGCTTTTCAAGAAAAAGTTTCAGACAGATATTGACCACTTCGATATCATAGAACACGCCTCTGTTTTTGTAAACCTCTTCCAGCGCACGTTCAATTCCCAAAGCCGGACGGTAGGGGCGATGAAATGCCATTGCTTCTATCACGTCAGCCACGCTCAGTATGCGGGACTCCAGCAGAATCTCCTCGCCCGAAAGCCCCTGCGGATAACCCGACCCGTTCATCCGCTCATGATGCTGAAGAATCATTAAGGCAAGAGGCCAGGGGAAATCTATCTTTTTCAGGATATCATAAGCAATCTGAGGATGATCTTTGATGATGGCAAATTCATGCTCGGTCAGTTTGTCGGGTTTGCTGAGAATTTCCGCAGGCACACGGATTTTTCCCAGATCATGGATAACGCCTGCCATTCGGATGCCTTCAATCTGCACTTCCGAAAGCATCATCTCTTTGGCAATGGCGCAGGCAAGGTCTGCCACCCGACGCTGATGTCCGGCTGTGTAAGGGTCTCTTTTTTCTATGGTCATTGCCATTGCCTCAATCGTATCTCTCATCACTGCCTGACGTTTTTCCAGATGATGCTGAATGTCTTTTCTCATCTGTTTGAGTTCGGTGATGTTTAAAAGAGAGAGAATGCTTTTGCGGGTTTCAGGGATCATGGCAACGGTGAGACAAATTTCTTTGATATTGCCCTGTCTGTCTATAAGCTGGGCTTCATATTTCCTCGGCGCAAGTTTGGGATCAATTCTTCTGGCATGGTGATAATTTTCCATTTTCTCTATCTGATCTTTCACAAAAAAATCTTTCCATGTCATTTTTCCTTCAGTTTCCTGTTTGGAATAAGCGGTGAGCTTTTCAAATTCATGATTGACCATAGAGATGATCGTGTTTTCATCTGCAATGAAGATGGCAACGCTGGTATTTTCAAAAATGGTACGGTATCGGTTTTCCGATTCCCGAAGGGACTGCTCTGCACGGAACCGCCTGGTCAGGTCTTTGAGATTGAAAATCATGCCGAGCCGCTGTCCGGACTGGCTCCGAAAGGGCGTTGCAGTCATGCAAAGCATTCTGGTCTGACCGTTGTGTGTGCTTTCAACATCGCGCTGGATAATGTCTTCATTTTCGGAAACGCAGAATATCGGACATTTTGCCGTATGGCATATATTCAGTTTAAATATTTCGTAACACTTTCTGTTTACAGCCTCAGCTTCGGAAATGCCGAACATATCTTCCATTCTTTTGTTTAATCTGAGAATATTGAAATCATTGTCGGTTACATACATACCGTCGCCGGAACTGTGAAATATCTGATTCAGTTCCGTGTAAGCAGTCTTAACGGATTCCTCTGCGCGTTTGCGCTCAAGAATGACCGCTTCCAATCGGATTTTCTCTTTTTCCAATTCCGTAGCTCTGACATTATCGGTAATGTCCCGCAGCGAGGCCAGATAGGAAATCTTTCCGTTTCTTTTCAAAGCCACAGTCCGCATTTCTGCAACGCTTGTTTCCCCGTCTTTCTGGGGAATTTCAATGATAACGGTTTTTTCTGCTGAAAGCGGAAAAGGAAAAGGCTTGCCCGCAAGTTCATGCAACTTTTTTTCAAAAAGAAATTCCGCAGCAGGATTGGCAAAAAATACAATGCCTTCGCTGTCTGTGATGATGATGCCGTCTGCGATTTTTTCAATGACAACCCGCAGATGTTCCTCGCTTTCCTGCATGGCGGCAATGGCTTTTCTGCGCTTCTCTATATTTTTGATATTCGCAAAATAACGGATGATGTTTCCGTTGTCTCTGATACACGAAGGGCTGAAAATCACCGGAAATTCTTCGCCGTTTTTCCGTCTGAACATCAGTTCAAAATCTTCAAATTCTCCGTTTACAATTTTCTGATAAGTGCGCTTTATTTCTTCTGTCCGAGATTCGGGCCAGTAGAGATGGGGCATTCCGGTGCCGATGAGTTCTTCCCGTGTGAATCCGGTCATTTCGCAGAAAGCAGGGTTGACATCAATGTGAATGCCTTCCGGGCTGATGACGCACAGCCCGTCTTTCATCGCGGCAATCAGGCTGGAAGAAAAGCGTTTTGTTTCTCCGAGCGCGTCTTCGGTCTGTTTCCGCATATTTATTTCTTTTTGCAGCACACGGGACCAGCGATAAGGAATGAGAAAAGAAACAACACTGCCGATACCGAGAATTAAGATAATCATTGCAATGACATATTCATTTTCCCTGTATGTGTTCCGCACAAGACCTTCCAATTCTTCAACAGGCACGCACACTGCCACAGACCAGATTTTATCAAAAACATGAACCGGCGTGTATGCAATTATTTTTTCGATGTTTCCTTTTTGCTGCCGATGCCATCCTGAGAGATAATGCCCCATGCCTTCCCTGCCCGCTATCATGTCTTTTTGTAAGCGATAAATAGCATCGTAATTCAGGTCCGGATTTTTCTTTTCCCTGATCTCAAAAGCATTCTGCCCCACAAAGTCTTTTTCATAATGCGCCAGAATCATGCCGCTTTCATTCATCAGCCACGCGTAACCGCTTTTGCCGGATACAATCGGAGACACAAAAGAAGACAGGGTTTGCAGATCAAAGGAACCCGCGATAATGCCGTTAAAGACTTTTTCACCTCTTTCATTTGAGAGATGCACCGATTTTGCAATTCGGATTCGCATTTCGCCGATTTCGTTCAGCATCACTCCGGTCAGAACAATGTCTTTTCCCGCTTTTGCCAGCAGAAAATAGTCTTCTTTGCTGTAATCTTTCCCGATCAGACTGCCGCGCCAAAATTCATCGGGATAAACAAAGCGCAGAATGCCGTTTTTATCTATGCGGCGCAATGAAGTTTTCGGCGGGATTCCTCTGTAAAAAGACTGTATCTGATCGAAAATGCCGTCATCCATGTTTGCCACTCCCGGAAGGTCTGACAGGCGGGAAAGATCATTGGCGATATAGGTAAGAAAAGTTTCAATCTGTCTTGCCACTGACCGCGCCAGAAGCAACTGCTGGCGGTCTAACTGCTCGGAAACCAAGCGAACCGTATCCCGATGATTTCTGATGTGCTGAAAGACTGTCAGTGCAATGGCAACGCTGACAGCGATGAGAATAAAAGCAGACAGGAATATCAGACGGCGTTTTCCGTCATGAGAAGCGGGAATATTCTGTGATAATGTGACAGATTTTTTCATTGGGAAAGTATAACACGAAAGCACGAAAATCTGAAACATGAAAGCGCAAAAAATATGAAAAACACGAAAAGCTCCGTCAGGAGCGGCATATTTGTAGGCAACGACAGCGGAAAAATACATGAACTCCGTAGGAGTGAGATATATCGGTATGAAGCAAAATATTGCGCCCCTGCGGCGCTACAAATATTGCGCTCCTACGGAGCTTGTGTATTTGTTGCAAATATATGTCATCCCAAAGGCAGTGCTGAAAAATCTTGAACCTGAAGATATTGAAGCAGGGAAGCCAATATCGCAAGCGCAATCAGAATGCAGAGAAAAGCTTTCAAGCCGCTGATGCGTCCTGCTTTGACTAATCCGACGCCGATCAGATAAAAATTCCACAGCCCCGCAACCCATGAAAAGCCGGGAACCCATGAAAACAGATAGGTGACATTTGCGTAGGCAGTGATGGAAAACAAGGTCCGAAACTGTTCAAAACTTCCTCTGAACAGAATATGCGTGATGCCAAACAGCAGAGACGCCATCACTAAGGGCATACCGGCTGCGTTTATAAAATACAGCAATATCATAAAGGGTGTGCTTGAAGGCACCAGCAGGGCTGAAAGAACCGCATTCACTGTCGCGGAGATAATAAGAAAATAAACGGGTTGGGTATATTTGCCGGCTTGGGACATTTCCGTAAAAAAAGTGCCGGGATAAAGACCTGCCTGCATCACTGTTCGGGAAAATATGTTCAAAGAGCTGTTATTCTGTTGTATCGTCATATAGTTGTACTTTCATTAAATTCAGTAAAACGGGTTTGAAACCCGAAAATTCAGTAAAACGCCCAAGCTGAAAACAGATGAAACCCGTTCTACAGTTCGGCGCAGTAAAACGGGTTTATCTGTTTTAAGTCGGGCCGTTCTACAGTTTGTATTTTCATAACTTTCGTGTTTTTCGTTTCTTTCGCGCTTTCGTGGTAAATTTTCAGTAAAACGGGTTTGAAACCCGTTCTACAGTTCGGCGCAGTAAAACGGGTTTATCTGTTTTAAGTCGGGCCGTTCTACAGTTCGTATTTTCATAACTTTCGTGTTTTTCGTTTCTTTCGCGCTTTCGTGGTAAAAAGCTTTCATGGTAAAAAAAAAGATTGAAAATTGAGATAGCAGAAAATCTCCCAATTTTCAATCTTAAAATGAAACCCTCTCGCGGTAGAGACGCACTGCCGTGTGTCTCTACGGAACAAAAGGGGTTCAGAATGGCTTCAACCCGGGCCATCCCATCCACAGCCAGTAAGTTGACGACAAGATCATGGCAATTGCCATATTGACAAACCAGAGAATCAGACCGACTCTGAAGTAATCTTTGGGCACCAGATAGCCGCTGGCATACACAATCGCATTGGGCGGCGTTCCGATAATCAGACAATATGCCAAAGATGAGGCATAAGCGGTTCCCATTGCCACAAAGGGAAGCAGGCTTGTACCCGGATGCACAATTCCAGCCATAGAAAGCGTCACAGGACCCACTGCCGCGCACGCGGGACCGTCTGCCATGAACTGCGTCACAACACCGACAATGACATTTCCGCTCAACAGAAGCCCCAGTCCTTTGCCCAGTCCCAGAGGCGTGGCGATGGATTCGATAAATGCTCTTGCCATCCAGTATGCGCCGCCGGTTTTGACCAGAATAGCACCGAAATGGATTGCGCCGGCATAGAGCCACACAACGCCCCAGTCAACCTTGGTCTGATAATCGCGCCAGTTGGCAATGCCGACAAATATATAGGCAATCGCGCCCACCACTGCCAGCGCGCCGAGACCGAACTGATAACCGAAAAGTTTCGGCATGAGGTCTTCGTCCACAATCCAGAAGAAAAGGACAATGGCAAATATGATGATGGTGACAACTTGCTTCCCTGTCCATTTGCCGCCGCCGACTTTGTTAATTTCCTCTCTGACATAGACCATTGCAGGGCTGAGGTCTTTGATGACAGGTTTGAAACGCCAGTTCAGCATAAACCAGCATATCGGAAGGGTGATGAACAGCAGCGGAAGCTGATACAGACACCATTGCCCGTATCCGATTCTGATTCCGAACATCTGCTCCAGATAGTTCATCATGATGATGTTCCGGGCAGCGCCTGAGGGTGCCAGAGAACCGGAAAGGTTACACCCGAAGGCGAGGGTGATTGCCAGCATTTTTCCGAGTTCCGGGTCCTCTTTGCCGTAAGCCGTTGTTGATGTTACATAAAGCATCATGATAATCGGCAGGAACATGGCAGCCAGCGCGTGGTCGGACATGAACATGGACAGCGGAGATACCACGCAGAGAATGGCAAGCGTAATCCATTTAATATCAAGGGATTTCAGCTTTCCGAACATTGCCATTGCAATCCGTTTGTCCACGCCGGTTTTGACAAATGCGGTGGCAAACATCAGACTTCCCATGATAAACCATGTGGAGTCTGACCAGTAAGATGCTGCAAGTTCGCTTCGGGTCATAATGCCGGTCGCCAAAGAGACGATACCGACGCAAAGACCGACCATGGGCAGCGGAATGGCTTCTGTGACAAAACATCCGACCACAAAGAGAATGATGCCGACAGCCACCTTTACATGGAATCCGCCTTTCAATGCGGCTTCCTTGTCATCCGCTTTTACGGTGT
>JAIFKL010000101.1 GCA_020049595.1 Desulfobacteraceae bacterium | reverse complement strand
GCGCGGCTGAAATTCTCCCGGACAAAGGGCGAAATTTCAAGTTTATCGCCGATAATTAAAGCTTTCAGCACACCCACATGATCGCCGGGACCTGTTTCTTCAATCAGTTCGGAGATTTGATTTCGGAATATGGCTATTTTTTTATTTATCTTGCTTATCGTCCCTTCCGGCAATATCTCAACATAAGGGCTGTTGCGAACAAAAGCTGTTCCCCATATATCTCTTAAAGCCATGTGTCTTTTGTAGTCAAATCCTCCGGGGTTTCCGTAGTTTTTCAATGACTTGATTCGACTGACAAAAGAAATTCTGTCGCCTGCGGAAAGATTTTCGGGAATACCTCCGATAAGCGTCACCCTGATTTTCCCGGTTACGGGCGTCTTATTGCTGCCCAATGTCTCAACCTGCAAAACAAATTTCAGGCTGTCATTACGTTTTATCGGCGTTTCATCAATTTTTCCGACAATCAGCCATTTGTACCTGTCTGTAAAATGAACAATGTGATTGGAAGAAAATTTTGGATCAATATAAGGTTGGACAGAAAAATATCCCCAGCAGAGAGACATGAGTGTGAGAAAGAAGAGCGGCTTTTTCTTATGAAAAACAATACGAAGGAGCATGAAAGCCGCGCAGGTGAGAATGCCGAAGAACGCAGCCGTTCTTTGCCCCGGGAAATATGCGCCGAACGCGATGCCGACCATCATCGCCGGTGCCATCAGTGTGAAAGGACGGAAGTAAAAGCTGTATAAGTCATTCATCATTATTGAACCGCGAAATTTTTACACCGATTCGCTATCAAAAACGGTGTTTTCCGTATCTGTTTTCAGCCGGGGCGATTTGCGATCTGAAAAGACCGATCTTTGAAAGCGAATTGGTATGAACATTTACGGCAATCAACAAAAATGTCGTATCAGAATTTGCTGGGTGATAAGCTTGACGAGAGTATATTTGACGAGGTGGACAAGATTTATCCTGAAGAGGGGAGCAAAAACTGACGCCTGAGTTAAAAACGCCGGAACGGGTTTAAAACCCGTTCTACAGCAAAAATTCCGGAGTGCTGAACTGCCTGATTCTATTGTGTCAGTGAGAAATGAGAACTTAAATTTCTCAATTCTCACTTTTAAGGGTTTGTCTCCTATGGAAGGGTCAGGGGTTCGGGGTCAGGGGAGATGTTCCGTTCATACCTCTGACCCCGAACCCGATCTTTTATCCCTTCCGTCCCCGCTTGACATACTTATCGCTTGTCCGATCCTGAAGCAGCACCATATCAAACTCTTTGGGGCTTGCAGATTCGTACCATTGATATGCAGTTTCCATGCACTTTTTACAGGCATTTGCGGGAAGATGCACCGCAAGAATACGATTCCCACGATCCGAGGAAGAATCTATCCGCAAGGCACCCGCACATTCGTCGCAGATACGAATCGTTTCATCCTGCTTTTCCCGAATGTTGTCCGTATCATAAAAAATGCTGCGGGACCGCTCGGCAAAGGTCTTTTTCCCCCGAAGTTCCTGTTTTAAAACTTCTCTTCCCTGCCAGACACCCAGAACTTTTTTTCCCACATTTTCAATGTAGCGGGTCACTTCAGATGACTGACGGATGCGTTCCGCATTATAATCAGGCTCTTTTACCTTGCTGTAGTCAACCCCTGCCATTGCCAGAATAATGCCCACATTGATATATGGCAGCGCGCCTTCGATGGAATATCCGCCTTCCAGCACGGCAATGTCGGGTTTCAGCAGCGAGGTGAGTTCCGCATAGCCCTGCGCGGAAAAATTCATGTTGGTAATCGGGTCAGAATAGTGATTGTCCTGCCCTGCGGAATTGACAATAAGATCAGGTTTAAATTCCTCAAGAATCGGCAGAATCATATTCTTGAGCGCATACAGAAACCCTTCTTCGGATGTGTTCGGCGGCAGCGGAATATTGATGGTTGTTCCCGCGGCATTGGGACCGCCCCACTCATTGATAAATCCGGATCCGGGATAAAGCGTGCGCCCGTCCTGATGAACGGAGATGAACAGCGTGTTGGGATCATGCCAGTATATATCCTGCGTGCCGTCTCCGTGATGACAGTCGGTGTCCACAATCGCAACTTTCTTAACACCGTAAGATTCCCGCAGAAACTCAATCATCACCGCTTCGATGTTGATATTGCAGAAACCCCTCGCGCCGTGAACAACCCGCATGGCATGATGTCCGGGAGGGCGAACCAGCGCAAATCCCCGGTCCACCTGTTTGTCCATGACTGCCATGCCGATGGTTTTTGCGCCCCCGGCACTGATGAAATGGGATTCTGTGGTCACCGCCCACACGTCCGGCACGCAGAAATGCACGCGCTCCACATCCTGAACCCTCACCAGATCAGGCTTGAACTCGGTAATGCCTTCGATATCAAAAAGCCCTTCTTCAAAGACCTGATCCTGCGTGTAGAGAAGACGTTCTTCCCGCTCCGGATGGGTAGGACTGATAGCCCAGTCAAACGCGGGGAAAAAAACAAGACCGGTTTTATGTTTGGCACTTAACATGATTTTCTCCCATGTCACGCTGCTTTCGCAGCAGCATTAGCGAATAGGGTTGATCGTAAATCAGGTTCTTTTCTATGCTGCCATTCTTTCAAGCGTCAACGCGCCTGTTTCCTGAAAATTTTCCAATGTCGGAAATTGCTTATCCGCATTTTGCGTTAAATATATCTGTTCTTTTTTAGGCAGGTCTTCCATATTCTCATGAACAACCATACTGATAAATGGAAGTTTCGCTTTTTGAAACTCAAGCAGAGCAATAGCAATGTTCTTGGCTTTATCTTTATTTGTAACGCCGAAGAGATAAAAAGGTTTCCTGCTGAATTCAAAAGAATAGTCCACTTCGATAATCGGATAATCTTTTAAAGGAATCACAGATTTTTCAGGTTTGAACATCCGAAGATCGGATTCAACAAAAGCTTCCAATTTTTCAAAAAAAAGTGAGCGGACAGTTTCTTTTTGCCACAGACGCATATTGCAAATCTTCTGCTGACATACGACAAATTGCATGAGATTCTGATAGATAAATTCAGGGCTTGTGTCTATGTAAAGATTTCCATCCTCATTTATGACACTGTTCTGATTCAGTATTGTCGTAAAAATTTTTTCTCTTGTCGGAGAATTGATGTCATAGGTATAAGACAGGCGCATGAATGTCATTCCGCAATCCGAAATTCGTATTTTATCTTTTTTATCAGGACATTGCTGCACATAAACATCAACCATGTCCCCGTCTTCGTAAAAGACAGGTAAAATAAGCTGAAAAAGACCTTCCCGCCTCGGATATATGCCGACTTGTCCTTTAAAATTTTCTTTGATTAAATTCAGAATATGTTCCATCACTCTTCCCTCTCAAACAGCAGCATCTGTTTATCAGCATGAGGAAAATACTCTGTAATATTCATTAAATTTATATATCTTAAAAATTCGTTAATCGCACTGTCAAAAGTGGAATATCGCTCTGTAATCTCAATTTCTCTCGGTTCATAAATACCGCCTGCCAACAAAGCCTCGCTGATTCTGTGGATATGAAACGCGCTGTAATGCCCGTCTTTGCTCCAATCGCTCTGACCGTGCGCTCCGTTGAAACGTAACAGTGTAATGTTTCCGATTTGCCTGTCATCGGATTTGAAATTCAGACCCAGAGAAAATTGTTCAATTAACATGCTATGATGTCGTATAAAAACATCAAAGCGATGTTTTTCATCTTCGGACAGGAGTTTTAAATTCTTTCGTTGAATAAAAACACTCTTCTTATCATCTCCCATCCCTTTTCTCGGAGCAGCTTCAATTATTCTTTTAGGGCATCTGATTAATTTTTTTATTTCTGCGTCTGTCAGCATTTCTGCAATTTGCATTCATCAAATCGGAACACGAAAACACGAAAAAAGCGAAATTGCGAAAGTAAAATTATGCTCTTTCCGTGTTTCATGTTATCGCTTATCTCGGCGGAAGATTATCCAAAAATTCAAGGTCTTTAGTCTGAGAATTTTTGCTGCCCACTGCCAGCACCTCAATTTTGTTCTCTTTTGTTTTGGTGAAATAGAGCCGTCCCTTATAAGCAAAAATCACTTCCAGAATGGTCTGCTTGCTCTTTTTCCCGAAAACCTTGCGCTTGATGGTCACAAGTTCGGGATTTTCATTCAACTGATGAATGACTTCTTCGGCTTTGATCCTCAGATCATCCGACAAGCCCATCAGTCCGTTTACTGCCCTGTCATGCACAGACAGATTTTTATAAAGCACCTTGAATCTTCTGGCGTCCGCATCCCTTGCTTTTGATTTGCCTTCTTTCCGCCCTTCTTTTTCAAACTGTTTTATTTTTTCTTTTAATTCTTCAAGTTCTTCTGTTTTCTCTCTCTGAAGGACAAGATTCTCTTTGAGCCTTTCCTCAAGACGGATAATTTCTTCAAGCATCTGCTCTTCTGTCTTGCTGGCTTTTACTTTCTCTTTTTCAAGGGCGTTTTTTATTTTCAGAGACTCTTCGCTCAGTTTTTCTCTGTCCTGTCCTAAATGACTCAGTTTTTCGCTGTAAAACTGTTCCATCTCTTTCAGCCGTTCAATCTCCTGATTTTTTTCATTTTCCGCCTGTCTGCTTTTCCGTACCCCGGCTTTGTAATAAATATAAAGCACCGACAGAGAGAGCAGAATATAAAAAACAAGGATGGCGTTGGAAAGCAGGGTGTTATGCCCCAGCTTCAAATCCACGTTTACGACAAGCCCCTCATTCATCAATTCATAGTTTTCTGCCGCAGTTTTTATGGGATCGGGTGACAGGGACGGAACTGTTTTTTCTTCAAAAAACGGGGGATACAGCACCGTACCGTATTTTGTGATAACAGTCACTTTGATATCCGCCCCCAGGGGAATCAGTACATTATTCCCCAGATAGCGGTCAATGTTTCTGCTTATCGTATCCTTCAGCGCCGCGCTGCCGTTGAGAAGCGGCTGGGTATCGCCGATGTAGGTATTGCCGATGACCTGTGTGTATCTGCTTTTCAGACAGCGTTCAGCGTACTGTACTGTCAGCACATAAAGAATCGCAGGTAAAAACATACATAACATAATGGTTTTAAAAGAAAAGAATTTCATATCCCCAAAACAGGACGAATGCCTTGCCGGCTGTGAAAATTCCGACAAAGCATTCGTGTCTTACCGTTTCGATTTTAAGAATAAATAAGGCAGACCCGCCGGGTCTGCCCCTGCTCGTTTTTCCAAAAAAAGCGTTTATAATCCGGACAAGGTTTTTTTCGCCTCGTCAGCGCCTTCAAATGCCGGGTCCGATTCAAGAGCTGCTGTCAGCAGTTCTTTGGCGCGGTCTTTATTCCCTTTTTTATAATAAGCCATTCCCAGATGATAAAGAACATTCGGGTTTTTGGGAAGATTTTTAAGGCTTTCCTCAAGTTCCGTGATCGCCGCGTCATACAGTTCTTTCTTGTAGTAAATCCATCCCATCGTATCCATTACGCCCGGGTCGTCGGGAAGTTTCTGCTTTGCCTGCTGGGCAATGGTGTAAGCCACATTCAGATCATTTTTCCTTTCGGCAAGCAGATAGGCAAGATTGTTTGCGGCACCGCCGAAATTGGGGTCAATTTCCAGCGCCTTCCGGTAATGCGCCTCAGCGAGATCGAATTTCTTCTGTATATCATAAAGCGTTCCCAGCAGCATGTGAGGCTCTGCCTGATTCGGCGTTTTCTCAAGGATTGCCTTATACTGTGCGACTGCCTGATCCTGCTTTTTGTCCATGAGAGAAAGCCGGGCAAGCGCATAGTATGCCCGCATGAAATTCGGATTGTTTTCAAGGGCTTTTTTGAAAGATGCTTCTGCCTCGGCACTCTTCTTCTGGGAGACATAAATCTCTCCCTTCAGATTATAGATAATTGCCAGCGGAAACTGAGCATTTTCAATCAGTTTTATCTGAGTGTCACATTTCTTCAGGGCAATGTCGAACTCTTTTTCCGCCATGTGCATCAGCACCATATTGGTAAACACATCCATGAGTTTCGGATTGATTTCAAGGGCTTTTTCAAAGTTCTTCATTGCAAGAGCGTTGTTCTTCTGAAAACGGTACAGAAGCCCGAGACGATAGTAGCCCGTGGGATTTTCCGGAGCGATTTTCAGCAATGATTCGTAAACTGCCTGCGCCTCCGCGGCTTTCTGTTCATACATATAGCTGTTGCCCAGCGTCAGCATTGCCTGATAATTGTCAGGCAGCACGGCAAGCACTTCTTTGCTCATTTTTCGGGCAAGGTCAAAATTGCGCTCCTGAAAATAAACATCTGTCAATGCCAGCTTTGCATCTATATAGTTCGGTTCCAGTTTCACAGCTTCTTCCAGCGCTTCCCCTGCCGTCCGTGTATTTCCCTTTCCGAAATGCGAAATACCCCTGAAATACTGTATCTGCCCGGAGCGCGGATCATCTTTTGCCAACTGGTCGAACAATTCGGCGGCTTTGTTGAAATCTCTTTTAGATACAAAGAGTTCTCCTTCCAACACCCGGGTCGGAAGATATTTGGGGCGTTTTTGCAGAATTTCCGATATCTGTTTTTCCGCCTTTTCCATCTCTTTGCCTCTGAAATAAAAAACAGCAATCGAGTGCATGATGCCGATATTTTCAGGCTCGACTTTAAGTGCTTTTTCATACATTGCCAGCGTCTTATCCTTTTCGCCGACAATGTCGTAAAAACGGGCCGCCGCCATATACAGACTTACATTTTTGGGGTCAATTTCAATTGCCTTGAGATAGGCAGCTTCGGCTTTTCCTTTATCTTTCTGGCTGAAATGAAAATTTCCCAATATGACATACAAATTGGAGTCATTGGGATTTTCCTGAATAGATTTCGTGATTTCAGCTTCTGCCTGAGCAAAATTCTTGCTGTTCATATAAAGGTCAATCAGCGCGATGCGGTGTTTCATCGCTTTTGTATCCGCTTCAATGGCCTGCTTCAGCACTTTTTCCGCCTCATCAGGCTTGTTCTGCCCTTCCAGCACCCGGGCAAGTCCTGAAAAAGCCCGGTCCTGTTTGCTGTCAGTCTCGATAATTTTCCGATATACAGCTTCCGCTTCAGGATATTTCTGTTCCTGTTCCATAAGACCGGCTGACAGGAAAAGGGCATCTATATTTTTCGGCTCTTTTTTCAGAACATTCTCAATCCTTTTTTTAGATTCGTCAAAGCGTCTGCCGAGAAAATAAAAAGTGGCGAGTTTGAACTGAACATCCGTGTTATCCGGAACCAGTCCTTCCAGAATGGAATATTCGCTGAATGTTTCCTCTGCTTTTGCCAGCTTGAGATAGGTTTCCGCCAGTTTCATGCGCGCATCAACATATCTGGAATCAATCTGCAATGCGTTTTTAAGCTCGATCACCGCATTCTGATATTCTCCCTTTTCAAAATACGCTTTGCCCTTCTCATAATAAGACACCTTCTTTTTCTCGTCCGACTTGCAGCCGGATACTGCAAGCCCCAACATTATGAAAAGAAAAAAAGTTTTCAACACACGACACATCGGCTGCCTCCTTTATGACGCTTTTATTGTTCTTTAAAATTAAAATACTTATCATAAAATACAGTATCTGAAACACTTAAAAATCCGGAAAAGCGGATTGTCTGCCGTATTGAGCTGCCGGTTTTCCATAAGTATTTTTAATACCATATAGTCGGTAACTTTACAATTTGGCGTCAATAAATGCAATAAAAAAATCTGAAAATATCGCAAAACGGACATTGATGAAAATTTTCTATTTAATTTAAAACTATTAGGTTCTGATAACATTTTGGTAACAGTTGAATACCGCTTTTTTTAAACCGCAAGGTTTCGCAAAGTTTTCCGCAGAGTTCCGCAAAGCTGTGCAGAGATATGTTCTGAAACTCCGCTGTTCATTTTTCGGACAAAGCGGAATCCGGCCGCGCAACTCCCGAATATATCTTTGCGCGACTTTGCGGAAAACTTTGCGAAACTTTGCGGTTTAAAAAAGCAATTTTCAACTGTGTAAGTCCTATCACATTAAAATAAAATCAAATTATATTTTCTCGCTATGAATCTCCGATATGCTGATGGTCGGAATTTGATATTATACCAATTCGCTTTCAAAAATCGGTTTTTTCAGACCGTACAGCGATTTCAGACCGTACAGCGATTTTTCAAATCGCTGAAACCGCTTGAAAAGCGGTTTTACGGAGAACAGGGTTTTTGATAGCGGATTGGTATTAAGTTTCAATTCAGAAAAATCTTGACAAACAGAAAAACGCAGATTATATTCTGCTTTAAAATATAAATGAATTGTAATTCGATTATAAATCAAATTGAAAAAAATAGGAGGATATTATGAGCGGCTACACGGATGTCAAACAGATTATCGAAGATATAAAAAATCTTGAAAAAACCAACCCTGAGCTGCGGGAGTATTTCAAAAATCAGCAGCGGTTTATTCATTTGTATCTGTTGAGCAAGGGTGCGTCTATCACGGCTAAAATAATAGACGATATCGTTTCCACATTGGACAGGGGATTTGCGCCCAAGACTTATTACAGCCTCAGAAGAGAACTTTATAATATGGAATGGATAGAAGAAGATGAAACGCTGAAAAGCACCAATGAAAAAGGTCCTATCGAGATTTCACATAAAATAAAAATGAGCAGGCTTTCGGAATTTCAGAATAAGATCATTCAGGAAGTCAGCGTGGTTGACCGTCCTTTTTCAATGAATAAATATCATCTGTTTGAAATGGGACTGAGGTTTTCAAAATTGAATCGTCAAAAAATTGCTGAATTGGAAAGCTACACGGAGAAATATTTAACCACTGAAGATGCTTTTGTATTTCCGACGTTTCTTACGAAAAATATATCTGATGAACTGATAGCCATTGCCAAAGCACCGCAGTCTTACACTTTAACGAATCGGATAAAAGATTGGTTGGCAGATGTTAAGGATGAAATGATATTGTTATCCAAATCTCCACAGTTTGGACCTTGGATACCTCAAACGCGTACTGGTATTGAAGAAGAAAAGGTAGTGCTTGCTTTAGGTGATGGCAAAATCTCTGTTAACTTCAGTTGGTACTCATCTTATCAGTCAAAACCAGCATATATTATCTTTTCGTGGAGTACAGAACTTAATATTTTAACATCTTTTGAATTATGGGCGCGGTTCACGAATCCTGATACAGAAGAAGTTTTTTCAGAAATATTTATCGGAGATAAATCTGAAGGAGATAAAAAGATTAATGAAAAAGAATTAAACTTTGATCCATCAAAAGGACAATGGAAATTATCTTTTATTATAAAAGAAAAGAATAGAAGAGGATAAAAAAGCAATGACTCATTTT
>JAIFKL010000276.1 GCA_020049595.1 Desulfobacteraceae bacterium | reverse complement strand
TCCTGCACACATCTGACGGCGGTGCGACCTGGACTTCTCAGAAATCCGGGGACACGAACAATCTGCTGAGTGTCTCTTTTGTGAACAGCACAACGGGCTGGGCTTGCGGCGCAGTCGGAACTTTATTGTCCACAACCGACGGGGGCGCAACATGGACAATCCTGACATCTCCGGTTGAGAATGATGATCTTAAAAGCCTCAGTTTTATTGACGAGGATAATGGCTGGCTGCTTTATAACGGCATCTTTATTATGAATACCCCGAACGCGGGGGCAAACTGGTTTCCTTCTGCTTTTATCGAAGGCACACCCCCCAATGCGCTTTATTTTCTTGACAGCAACAACGGCTGGGCTGCCGGAGACAGTGGCAGAATTCTGAAATCTGCCGACGGCGGAAATGTTTGGGCTTTACAGACTTCAGGCACTGCAAACAATCTTAACGCGGTTCATTTTGCCAATGCTGGCAGCGGCTGCGCTGTCGGCGCATCCGGCACAATTCTGACCACCAGCAACGGCGGAACCGCATGGTCAGTGAAAAGTTCGGGCATCACCAAGGACCTGAACGGCGTATGGTTTGTCAGCGCGACAAAAGGCTGGGCAGTGGGTGCGACCGGCACAATCCTCTATACAGAAGACGGCAGCACATGGACAGATGAATCTGTCGGCACCAAGGACCTTTACGGTGTATGTTTTGCCGATGACGCCACCAACGGCTGGGCAGTGGGCGCAGGCGGAACAATTCTGCATACCGGCAAAGACACTATCCTGCCCACCGTGACCTTTTCTCCTGCAAATAACGCAAAAAATGTTGAAATCACTGCAACGATCAAACTGACCTTCAGCGAGCCGGTGAGAAAAACAAATGCTGCCGAAATTCAGAATGATGATTTGCCCACGCTGTTTATCCTGAAAAAAACAGACGCGTCCGGGGAAGATGTTGCATTCACAGGGACCATTGCAGATGCAACAGTTGTGACACTTACGCCGAGCGCTGAACTTGACTATTCACAGCTTTATTATGCGTCTGTCCCAGTGACGGTGGACCGGAAATGACATTGCAATTGCAAGCGCAAAATTCACCACAAAAACCGCTCCTCAAATCCCCGTGCTGTCGGTCACGCCCGCATCGCTTGAGCTTACTGCTGCCGCGTCAACCGCAACACTCACAATTGCAAATACCGGAACAGGAACAATGAGTTGGACCGCAGCAGAGTCATTAAGCTGGCTTTCAATTTCCCCGGATTCGGTAACCGGAACAGTTACCGTCACATATCAGGCAAATGAGACCGGCGCATCCCGAACCGGCACGATTACGGTCACGGCTTCCGGCGCAACCGGCAGCCCCAAAAGTATTTCTGTGACGCAGGGTGCCGCGGGACAGGAGCGTCACGCCGGCATCGCTTGAACTTTCTGCCGCAGCCTCAACCGCAACGCTGACAATTGCAAATACCGGCACCGGGACACTGAACTGGTCTGCCGCCGAATCGCTGGACTGGCTCTCTCTTTCTCCGACTTCGGGAACGGGCAGCGGCACGATTACGCTTACATATCAGGTAAATACCGGCACATCATCCCGAACCGGCGCGATTACCGTTACAGGTTCCGGTGCATCCGGCAGCCCCCAAAGCATTTCCGTAACGCAGGCTGCCGCGGGAGGAACGCCGGTTTTGTCCGTGACGCCGGCATCTCAGGACGCGCCCGCAGGCAGCGGAATGGTTACTTATGAAATTGCAAACACCGGCACTGGCACGTTAAGTTGGACTCTCAGCAAAGATGCCTCATGGCTGACCATTATCGGCACAACCTCGGGAACCGGAAACGCCACGATGATGATAAGCCATCAGGCAAATACCGGTGCCGCCAGAACCGGCAGGAACAGGCAGTTTTGTCCATAGACCCGCTATCTCAGGAAGTTCCGTCAGCAAGCAGCACAAATGCTTTTACGGTGAAAAATACAGGCACAGGCGCAATGGCTTGGACAGCGGTATCCAATGACTCATGGCTCACGATTACGCTGGGAGCCTCCGGCACGATTACTACCGAGAGCAGCGCGATTGTGGTCAGTTTTGCTGCAAATACCGGCGATGTCAGAACCGGCACGATTACGGTGACAGCGACCGGCGCAGGCGGCAGCCCGCAAACCATCTCGGTCAAGCAGGCAGCCGGAGCAGTCATTCAGCCGGTTTTGTCGGTTACGCCGAATTTTCAGACAGTTGTGCAATCCGGCGGCACAGCCGCGTTTACGGTTGCAAATACCGGCACCGGCACATTGAGCTGGACCGTATCCGAAACATCAGACTGGCTTTCTGTTGATCCGCTTTCAGGGACCAATAATGCCACTGTCACCGTGACTTGTCAGCAGAATACCGGCATATCCCGAACCGGCACCCTGACCTTTGCCGCAACCGGCGCAACCGGCAGTCCCAAAAGTGTTGAGGTCAGACAGTCGGGAACCTCCAATCAGATACCCACGGACATTGTTCTGAGCGGCGGTTCTGCGGACGAAAATCAGCCGTCCGGAACCAATGTCGGCGTTTTCAGCACCGTTGATCCTGACCCTGCTGACAATCACAGCTACACGCTCGTGACCGGCGAAGGCAGCACCGGCAACGGATTTTTCAATATCGCTTCCGGCACCCTGAAAACTTTGTCAAAATTTGACTATGAAAGCAAAGGCAGTTACAGCATCCGTGTCAAAACTGATGACGGCAACGGCGGAACTTTCGAGAAGTCATTTACCGTTATTGTCAAAAATGTGAATGACGCGCCCACGGATATTACGCTGAGTAAAAGCAGCATATCCGAAGGACAGCCTGCCGGAACGGTTGCGGGAGAATTTTCCGCCTCGGATCAGGATGTCGGCGATACCCATGTTTACGCGCTGATTTCCGGGCAGGGCGATACGGATAATACTGCCTTCACCATTGAAAACAATCAGTTGAAAACAAAATCCGTGTTCAGCGTTGCAACAAAAGCAAGTTACAGCATCCGCGTCCGCAGCAGCGACAGTCAGGGGCTTACTTATGAAAAGCAGTTTGCGATAAGCGTAACTGCCGCGCCGACAGTGACATTTTCTCCGGCAAACGGCGCAAAAAATATCGGCACGGATGTCAATATCACTGTCACTTTCAGCAAAGCTGTAAGGCTTGCGGATAACACGGAAATTACAGACGATGTGCTGCCCACGCTCCTGATTTTCAAGAAAAACAATGCTGAAGGCTCTGATGTGCCTTTTAACGCGTTCATCAACAGCACAAAAACGATGATCACTCTTGAACCGAGTGCCGCTCTTTCCGGGAATCAGCAGTATTATGCAGCCATTCTCGGAGCGGTCATGGAAGATGTTTCGGACAATGCGGTGGATGCCGCAAGCGCAACATTTAACACCGCAGACACAGAGCCGCCCCTTGTCAAAATTTCTCCGGCAGACGGCGAAACAGACATTGCGCCGGATACGAAAATCATCTTCTCCTTTACCGAGCCGGTCCGGCTGAAAAACAGCGGCGGCGAAATCACCGATTCCAATGTCGCCTCTTGCTTGATATTCAGGACAGACAGCATCGGCGGTACGGATGTCCCGTTCACGGCAAGCATCAATTCCGTCAAAACCGTGATTACGCTGGTTCCGAAAAGCGAGTTGCAAAGCAGCCGGCGATATTATGCGGCAATCAAAGCAGACGTGGCGGATAATTCGGGAAACATTATCTCGGAACTTGGTTCGAACTTTACCGTTATTGCCGCTTTTACGGATATTGCGGCGGATTTGCCCGGTCTTGCCAAGACGGCAGCGGCCGCATGGAGCGATTATGACAATGACGGAGATGCGGACTTTCTCTTAGCCGGATACAGTTATGATGAAGCAGCCGGTCTTTTCAGAATCTGGCGCAACGAAGAAAAGCGATTCTATGTGCATACCGTGCTGACCGGAATTTATTTCTGCTCTGCGGTATGGGGAGATTATGACGCCGACGGGGACCCCGATATTCTTCTGACCGGATTTGACGGCTCAAAAAGCATGACCCGAATCGCTGACAATGACTCCGGAAATTTTACAGCCGTCAATCCGGGGCTCCCCGGCGTTCACAACGGCGCTGCAACATGGGGAGATTATGACAGAGACGGGGACCTCGACATTCTTCTGACCGGACATGACAATGAAAACAACGAGCGGATATCCCAAATCTGGCGCAATGACAGGGGGATATTCACATCTGTCAATGCCGGTCTGATCCCCGTGGCATACAGTTGCGCCGCGTGGGGCGATTATGACACAGACGGCGATCCTGATATTCTCCTCATCGGACATGACGGCGCGGACAGGATTGCCATGATATATCGTAATGACGGCGCGGGGAAATTTACGGACATCGGCGCGGATCTGACCGGCGTGAGCAGCGGTTCCGCGCGCTGGGGCGATTATGACGGAGACGGGGACCCTGATATTCTCCTGACCGGATATGACAATACAGCGAACAGTTCTGCCGAAATTTACCGCAATGACGGCGGAAATTTTACTTATGTGACTGCTGGACTGACCGGGGTCCATCACAGCTCCGGCGAATGGGGGGATTATGATAATGACGGGGACCTTGATATACTCCTGACCGGCGATGACGGCGCGGCAAAAATCGCCGTAATTTATCGCAATGACAAAGGCACGTTTACGGATATCAAAGCAGGACTGACCGGCGTGAGCCAGGGGGCAGGCGTCTGGGGAGATTATGACGGAGACGGAGACCTTGATATTCTTCTGACCGGCGATGACGGACTGAACAGGATTTCCAAAGTTTATTGCAACAACACAGACAGCGGCATTTCTCCTGCGGATGACCGGCTGAAAGAAGTCGTACTCGGCTTGAAAACGCTGGTCGGGTGGGCAGGCGCTTCCGGCGTTCCGAAGGACGTGAGCGGAAACGGCAAAACCGATATGATTGACATTATTATCCTGCTACAGGAACTGGGATCAGGATTATAACAGGATTTAGTGAGAAGTGAGAAGTAAATTCGTCTCCGGAGTGAGCGGAGCGACCGACCCAAGCCATGTAGGGTGGATAAAGCGAAGCGTGTCCACCTTTTTTTTCTGACAATTCTCAATTCTCAATTCTCAATTCTCAATAAAAAAAGCTTGCGATTTCCACACCGTTCTGTCAGAATTATCGGAAAAAGTGAGAAGCGATGGAATTTAGAAGTGAGAAGTGAGAAATATTTCTCACTTCTCACTTCTAAATTCTCAATTATTTTTTCGGGGGAACCGGTCATGTCAGATGAGATCATAAAAGATGAGACGATCATAAAAGATGAGGCGATCATAAAAGATAAAGTCTTCGGAACTCCAAAAGAGTTTACCGATGTTGTCAGTTCTTATTTTCAGGATACCCATAAAGGAGAAAGTTTTGAAGAACTTCTCGAATCATATTCTGCTGGCATGAATGAAGAGGTGCGGGTCGGCGACAGAGTGAGCGGCGAAATTATCTCTATCGGAAAAGACAGCGTTTTTGTGAATACCGGAAGTAAAATTGACGGTGCTGTCGAAAAAGCCGAACTTTTGGATGAAAACGGAGAACTGCCCTACCGTGTCGGCGATGTGCTGGAACTGTATATAATATCTTATAATGAAAGCGAAATCCGGCTTTCACGGGCAATTTCCGGCGCCGGGGGGCTGAATCTTTTACAGGAGGCATACAGCAGCAGGATTCCCGTAGAGGGAAAAGTGATCGAACAGTGCAAAGGCGGTTTCTATGTGGAAGTCATCGGGCGCAAAGCCTTCTGTCCGGTCAGCCAGATCGCCGGCAAATTCACTGAATCCCCCCAAGAGCATGTCGGAAAAACGTACTCATTCCTCATCGTCCGTTTTGAGGAAAGCGGCAGAAACATTGTGGTGTCAAGACGTAGCCTGCTGGAGCAGGAGGCAGAAGTGGGAAAAAAGAAATTTTTGGAAAATGTCAAAGTCGGTGCGGTGCTGCAAGGTAAAGTGACAACGCTGATGCCTTACGGCGCATTTGTGGAACTTTTCCCGGGTGTAGAAGGAATGGTTCATGTTTCGGAACTGAGCTGGTCAAGAGTGGAAAAACCTGAAGAAGTTCTGAAAGTCGGCGATCCGCTTACGGTCAGGGTCACAGGCGTCGAACCCGGGAAAAAAGCGGATCAGTTGAAAATTTCGCTTTCCGTCAAACAGGTCACGGGCAATCCCTGGGAGTCTGAAGAAGAGAAATTCCGCATCGGTGACAAGATCAGAGGAAAAGTGACGCGGTTGAGCAATTTCGGCGCGTTTGTGGAAATTGCGCCCGGCATCGAAGGTCTGGTTCATGTCAGCGAAATGAGCTGGAAAAAACGGGTGATAAAGCCGGAAGACGTTGTTAAGACAGGAGAACTCATTGATGTGACGGTCAAAGAGATTGACATGGCAAAGCACAGAATCTCTTTGAGCATCAGAGACGCGGAAGGCGATCCCTGGGCTGACGTGACTGGAAAATATGCTGTGGGCCAGTCTGTGGAGGGAACTGTTGAAAAAAAGGAGAAATTCGGTTATTTTATCACACTCGAACCCGGCGTGACCGGTCTTCTTCCCAAATCAAAAATCGCCAAATCCGATAAACCTTCTGCCATCGAAAAGCTGAAAGAAGGCGACACGATCACTGTGACAATTGAGGAAATCCATCCGGAAACACGGAAGATAACGCTCGGCACCGGGGATGCTGCTGAAGAAAATAATTGGCATAAATACGCCAAAGATGCGAAAAAGCCCTCGGTGGGTTCTTTCGGAGAAAAACTTCAGAATGCTTTAAATTCAAAACAGGATTAACAGGATTATACAGGATTTACAGGATTTACAGGATTAAAGGATTTACAGGATTTACAGGGTGATTCGTCTGATTTGTCTGAATACTCTGAATTTCAATCAGATTCATCAGAATAATCAGACGGATCACAGTTCGGACAAAGGGTAAGCACAGGGGCAACCCCTACGTCTTTTTTGCGGGTTATCTCATCTATGGCTTCAACTTTGACGATTCTGCTCATCATCGCAGGGCTTCTTTTTGCCCTGCTCGGTATAATAGGCTGTATTCTGCCCGTGATTCCCGGGCCCGTTTTCAGCTTTATCTCCCTTCTGATGCTTTCATATTCCAAAGACTGGCAGGTTTTCAGCCAGACCTTTCTCATTGTCATGGGAGTGCTGACCGTGATGCTGGGAATGGTGGATTATGTGCTGCCCCTTTTGGGAGCGAAAACATATAACGCGTCCAAATACGGACTCTGGGGGTCTGTCCTCGGAATGCTGGCAGGCATTTTTTTCTTTCCGCCCTGGGGACTGTTTCTCGGCGCGTTTGCCGGCGCGATAGGCGGCGAAATCATTGCCGGAAAAGATGGAAAAAAAGCATTGCGCGTCGGCTGGGGAATTTTTCTCGGAAATATGGCAGTCTTAATCTTCAAGCTGTCTTTCTGCGGCGCGGCGCTTTTCTTTTATGTGAAAAAAATCCTGTGAGGGGTTCATAAAAATTGAGAATTGAGAATTATAGTGATCCGCTTTTGGTTTTTTACGGCATATTTTCCGCATATATGCCGTATCCCGCTTTCAGATATCTGTCTGTGTGCGTCTGTGTGCGTCTGCGGCAAAAAAAAAACAAAAGCGGATCAGTATATCAATCTGTATCACCCTGTGATAATCCTGTGATAATTTCTTCCCTGAGATATGTGAACACATCCGCTCCCTGCAACAAGCCTTTTTCTTTTCCTTCCGAAGTATCTTGCGAGCCGCCCTCAATATCCGACTTTTCTGTTTTCAGCAAAAAGGCGGTTTTGTCTTTGCTGAAACTGCTGATCTGTTTGTCAATCAATTTCAAAGAATTGTGAATGAAACTGTAAATCACCGCAGGACCGAACAGAAGTTCTCCGCTGTCTTTTTTCTCCAATTTTCCGATGATGTAGTGATTGCTGATGAGAAAGGCTTTGGGTGCGGGAACATATCCGAGCAGTTCTCTGAAAAGCGAGAGACTTTCGACAACGCCGTCCGCATAAGCTCTTTTGAGCGACGCGGCTCCGTCGGCTTCAATGGCTTCCAAGTCCTTAACATCAAAGGAAAGATCAAGCATGGCAATACATTCTTTTTGCACAGTTTCAAGAGAATCTTCCCTTTTGCTCACAATCACATCTTTGTCATTCAAAATTTTGAAAACATTTCTGATGCTGACCATCTCCCTGACAGTGGGGCTTTTCCGCAAGGCAATATCTTCCGGCGTGGTTTTGTAAACAGCAAGTTCATTGTCAAGCACCAGAATATTTGCATTTTCAAGAACATAGAGTTCCAAATCCCGTTCTTTTCTGAATTTGCGGGGTCCTGTTTCCAAAAGCCCGCGCAGCATGGTTTTGTCAATTTTGAGACCGCTGTCCGGCGGTCCGATATCGGCTGCCAGCTTTCTTACGGTCTCGTCAATCTGAATTTTTTTCAAAAGATTTTCTTTAAAAGACATGAGATATCCTGTTGTGTTGATTTATATTTACTGCTCCGGCATGTCGCTCTGCCCGGCAAATTCCGCAACGCTGAACGTGGCAGCGGTATCATATAAACTGACAGCCTTCGGGAGTGCAAAAAATTATATTTTTGCATTGTCCCTATGTTTATTAAAGCATAACAATAAAGGTCAACGGCGGCGGGCTTTATCCCGGCGGACCGATCCGCCGCTTGGTTAGATATTTATTTATCAGTTCTTTCAAGTAAATATAGCTTTCTTTCTAATGTCTTACATAATTCATCAAATGTAAAACAATGTACACGCCTTGAATGAATAATTGTATGTCTGAATCTCCAATCTAAACGCCTTTTTAAAGCTTTATCAAGGAAAGCGCTTCGTCCGATCACAAAAATTCCTTCATAATCAATTTTATGCGTTCCAAACCTCTCTTCAAAATCTTATGAGTTTTGAAGACCGTCAAATTTATAAAACCAATCAATTATTTGACTTATACCATGCTCAAGATGAGAAGTAAATTCCAATTTATATTTTTTGCCTTTATTAACAAACAGACTTTCCTTTTTAGCGTCTTCAAATTCAATAAAGCAGTAAGTAAAATTCTTCGGGTCGCCAACAGCCACATCACTTGCAAAATCTCCAAAAATATCATACTCATTTACAGGATTGTACAGGATTGTACAGGATTGTACAGGATTATACAGGATTATACAGGATTATACAGGATTAATCATGATAATCATGTATAATCATGTATAATCCTGTAAATCCTGTATGTTTTTCAGGCAGAAACCGAAATCAGCATCTCAGGCTGAACTTTTTGCAGAAATCCCACAAAAAACGCCGTCACTATCCCCTCGATAATCATCACAGGCAGATGCGCCCCGGCGACCATCACCGCAGTCTGAAAAAAATTTTCTTCTGTAAACAGCAACGCCAGCGCCACAAGGACTGCACTGAACAAAACAGAGCAGAAACCGCAGGCAAAAGCCCCGATGCTTGCAATAGCAGGCTTTTTGTTCAGGAGAGGGCTGAACAGATAATAACACAGCACCGCAGGCAGTGCCATAATCACGGTGTTTACCCCCAGCGTGGTAATGCCGCCGAACTGGAAAAACATGGCTTGGAGGAACAGCGCCGTCAGAATGGCGGGAAAGGCAGCCCATCCGAGCAGAAGTCCCACAACTCCGTTGAGAATCAGATGAACGCTTGATGGCCCGATGGGAACATGAACCAATGAAGCCACAAAAAAAGAAGCTGACAGGATGCCGACTTTGGCAATGCGGTCGTAATCCAATTTTTTAAGACCGATTGCCGTACCGGTCGCGGCGATTGCCACGCCGGCAATCAGAACCGGCGCAGACAAAATTCCTTCAGAAATGTGCATAAATTATTTACCTCCGTAGGGTGGGCATGAAATGCCCGCCGAGATTCTTCGCTTCGCTCAGTAGTAGGGTGGGCATTTCATGCCCACCCTACTTTGTTTTCCAGTCAAGAAACTGAACCCACAGCACCGCGCCGAGTTCCACGTCTTTGTCCTGACCCTCATGTTTGATTTTATAGTCTGCTGTGTTCAAAGCAGCAAATCCCCACCAGCCGGACCGGGGCGCGGAATATGTAAAAACGCCGTTGGCATCCGCCTTCACCGCCTGTGTGACCATGTAATCTGTCGGAGCCTGCGCTTTTTTGTCTGCATTGTAATATTCGATTTCCACCTCTGCGTAAGGAACTGCTTTTCCGTCTAATTTCACAATTCCCTGAAAGACATTTCCGGCATACAGTCCAAAGGGCTTTGACAGAGGAACGATTTCTGTTTTGATACCGGCTTCCGCATCCCATCCTTCATCATCGCCGAAAGCCGTCACCGCCGTCTTTGTATAATGAACGATAAAACAGTCTTCCGCGGGTTCCCAGTAAGGCACGGGTTCCATATAAAACATATAGATTCCGGGACGTTTGATATTATACGCTGTTTCCCACGCGGTATGCTCCATGATCTGAGCTTTTTTCAGCGCGGGGAGCAGGTCTTCGGTTTTGCCGTTTGCTATCACACCGAAAGCTTTGGGTTTTTCCAGTTCCATGCCGACCATCTCAAAAGGATGGGAAAAGGAAAGTTTCAGACTGACGGTTTTGTTTTCTCCCTCCATGACCATCGAATCTGAGGGAATGACCATTCCGTAATGGGCAAAAGCTGCGCTGACACCGAAAAATAGAGACAGACAAAGCAAAAACGTAATTTTTTTCATAAGTAAGCTCCTTTCAGCAAAAAAAAATACCACGAGAGTTTCATATCTTCATGATACGGATATAACCTTCGTGGTTTGAATTAAGTTCGGATAAAAATTAAATTGTGTCTTGTTTTGCAAGCTTCAGCCCGCAGATTGTATTATTCTTAATATATGAAGAAAGGAGATGCGTCAACAATAAAAAGAAGATTCTTCAGGCTGAAATTTCATCCGGAGTGCTGAAATGAGCGGAGCGAATTTTAGCACTGATGCTAAAATTTCATTTTAGCACTCCGGAGCGTTCCGGAGTGCTGAAATTCGTTTCGCTCCGTTTTCAATAAAATGACACACTCCGGACGCATCTTCAAAAAAACGCTCCAATTCCCGGACGGCTTCCATATCCTCAAATATGACATGAGCATTTGCTCTGATTTTATTGCTGATTTCCTGTCGCCAGCCCGTGTCGTTGGCAAGCCGGAGCGCAATCTCAATATAGGATTGCGGATCCGCCGCCACGCAGTCCGTGACGCCCATCTGTCGGTAGCAGCCCAGCGTCACACGTCCGCGCATGAAAGGCCCGGGCCATGTGACAATCGGAATGCCGCAGGCAAAAGATTCATAAGTCGTGTTGCCGCCACCGAAATACGGCGGCTCCAACAGCGCATCTGCGGTCATCAGGAGACATAAGAAATCTTTCGTGGGCATGGCTTTGAGAAATCGCACACGGTCAATCACATCGGGAAAACTTTTCCTGAAGCGGTTCCGCAGCAATTCTGCCCAGTGTTCAAAATGATGCCCTTCAATCAGAATGAGCAATCCGCGAGGATCACGGCGCAGAATGCTGCCGAGCGCGGCGTCAAAATCCGGGTGAAACTTGAACGGTGCCTGAGGGCATACATACAGCTTGTCGTCATGAGACAATCCGAATTTCTCGCGTGAAGGCTTTTCTTCCGGCATTTCCGGGGGGTAGTAATACACCGGCAGGCGTTTGAGCAGCGCCAGTTTTTCCGAGTAGTGATCCTGCGCGCCCGGCGGCTCCAGATGTTCGGAAGATATGAAATAATCCATATTCGGAATGCCGGTCGTCACCGGATGTCCCCATGTCACGCACTGCACCCGCGCCAGCCTGGAAAATGCGAGAAAATAGGTCAGCGAATCCATGCCGATGTCGGGGTAGAACAGAATATCCAGATCATGTCTTGCGATGATTTCCCGCGCGGGTTTCATGTCAGACGGCAAGTCAATCAACTCGTCTGCGCCTTCGTTGATGGATTTTATCAGATTGCTTTCACCTCCGGGAAATCGGAAAAGCTTGACCTGAAATTTCTCTCGAGACAAATTTTTTATAATGCCGCGAGTCAGTTTTCCGATGGTCTGCTGGCTCATGTTGAAAAGGTGCATGGAGACAATGCCGAGTTTGATCGGATTAAAGTAAAGCGGGTTTGAAACCCGCTCTACGTTCCTGCATTCTGCGTGGGAACGGGCCGCCGGAGAAACCCATGCAAGATCAGGACAGACCTGCATATAAAAGGAAGCGATTTTCTGCTGAATGTCTTTGTCGTTCAGTCCGTGATACGCGAGATAAAAATTCGTCGCCCCGACCTGTCTGTTCGGGTCTTCGAGTCTAAGCCCTTTATTTCGGAGCAATTCGATTTCCTGCAATATTTTCTTGCGGTAGTATTCGATTTGCTCTCTGGATTCGTAAATCACCGGCAGCATCAGTGCTTTTCGGATTTCTGTTCCGAAATCGGGGTTTATCTCTAAACTTTTCTCACAGCACCAGACCGCTTCTTCCACTTTGCCCTGATAAATATAGGCATTCCGCATGTTGTTGTATGCAGCAGCAAAGTTCGGATTTATCTCCAAGGCTTTCCGATAGCAGGCAACGGCTTCATTCGGCTTGCCCTGATCCTGAAAGGTATTTCCCATGTTGAGATAAAAAGTGCAGTTATCCGGCTTGATTTGCAAGGCTTTCTGATAACATAGAAAAGCTTCGGCAAATTTTCCCTGCTCTTTAAACACGGTTCCCATGTTGCTGTAAGCGTCCGCATAGTCCGGTTTTATCTCAACTGCTTTTCGGTAGCACAGGAGCGCATCATCAAATTTGCTCATGTCTCTGAAAAGCGAACCCATGTTATTCAAGGCTTCGGCGTAATTCGGTCTGATGTGCAGGGCTTTCTGATAGCAGGCAATTGCCTCCTGAAATCTGCCCTGCTCTTTGAGAGCAATGCCCATGTTGCTGTAAGCTTCGGGATAATCCGGCTTTAACTGCAATGCCTTATGATAAGCAGCGACAGCTTCATTTGTCTTCCCTTGTTCTTTCAATACGGTTCCGAGATTGTTATAAGCCTCGAAATATGTTGAATTTATCTTCAGGGCAGTTTCATAACATGAGACTGCTTCATCCAATTTTTTCTGATCCTGAAGCGCAAATCCCATGTTATTGTAAGCGTCGGCAAAATTCGGCTTGATTTTCAGCGCATTGCGGTAGCAGGATAAGGCATTCTCCAATTCGCCCCGCTCCTGAAACATGATACCGAGATTGTTGTGATAATTTGCACGCGCCGGCTGAATTTGAATCGCCCTGTTTATCAAATTCATTGCCTCATCTTTTTTTCCGCCTTGGTGCAAAAGGATGCCGAGCAGATGCAACGCGTCCGAATGATTCGGATTGACCGCGAGTATTTTTTTATAAACTGCTTCTGCCTGCATAAAATTTCCGCTCTGATGATACTGAACCGCTGCCTGAAATTCAGCGACAATATCCGGAGGCGCAGTATTTACAGCGATATTTTTCTGTTCGGGCGCAACCGCAAAAGCAGGCGCCGGTTTCTGTTTTGCTTTTTTCTTCTTATGAGTCATTGTCTTTGCATGATTGAATTTTAATGAATTTTGATTTCAGATAGCCATATAAAAATCTTCCCCTGCTGTCTTTGCAAAGGAGAGGTATAAAAAAACAAACTTATTTAATTTGTTAATATTTTTATATTGAATTTATCTTATCAATAAGGAAATAAAAAAGCAAGAGATTTCCTCATCAAGATTTCATACACCGCCGATATTTTTGAGACAGCAGTATAACCATTGCTGATAGATTGAAGTTAAATAAAAAGCCGCCCGCTCCGAAGCAGACGGCTTTTGTTATCTTCGGCGTGAACTCGGTCGAATACTGAGTCAAACTGGGGATTTCTGTGTAAGCTCCTGAAAATCCCCCTCGGACATCCTTTAAGCTATAATTGTATCATCAGAAATTTGATTCATCAAATGTCTCAGATTCCGCCAGCACTTCTTTCAAACCCTGCCGAAGCTCATCCGGGTTATCCGCAGCCTTGTAAACCGTGTATCCGGGCTGGTTCAGCGAATGATCTTTTCCGATGCAGAAGCCGATAGTATAAATCATAATCGGTGACTCTGACAGAATATATCTCACCCATTGGGAAAGCGAATCCGGATCATTGGCATAGCCGTCCGTAACTGAGACAATCGTGTATTCGCCGTAGCCAAGCTGAGACTGTCCCTGCCGGGTCAGTTCCTTATATGCCTTCTCAAACGCCTCGGTCAGCGGGGTTGTGCCACCTGCGTTCAACTCTTCGATAAAACGTATGAATTTATCTTTTTTGCCTCCTGTCAGAGGCAAAGATGCCCATTTGCTCTGATAAAATGCAATGAGTCCGAGGTTCGCATTTTCCGGAAGGGTTTTGGACCACTCTGCCACTGCTGCTTTTGCAGCTTCTATTTTTGTCTTTCCGGCAGCGCACTCGCTGCCGCTCATGCTTCCTGATCCGTCAAAAACAAGGAGATAGTTTTTTGCCGTCAGATTTGCCGCTAATTCTCTCTCGCCGGACTCTGCTTTGATAAAGGGCCAGGGCTGTTTTTGACTCGCGGACTGTGCGGACGGCTCCCCTGCATTCGTATTTTGCCGGGCTTGAGGCAATGCGGTCTGTCCGGGTGGGGGCGATTCTTCTCCGCAGCCGAACAGCGCCGCATTCAGCAGCAAGAGTATCATCAGCAAATATTTTTTCATCGTCAAGCCTCCTTTCTAATCCGATCTGATTTTACTTTATCAACTTAATTTTCCGATGTCATTCTGAACGAAGTGAAGAATCTTTTTTCTGCTTTCTGAGACTCTTCGCTGCGCTCAGAGTGACAACCCGGGGACACTAATCCAATGGCTTAAAAGCAGATTCTTCAGCCTCGATCTGTATAATTCGGAATACAACCCGCATGTTACTGAGCCATTGTTCTTTAGTTTCAGGATTAGGAAATGCCGGAGCCTCAATGCCGTGACCGATCACCGTGAACTGACTCTCATCCAACGGAATGCCCTTGGTGCCCGCAAATTTTATGACACTGTTTCTCACAGCCAATGCCCTGTTAATGCTCAGGTTTTTCGCAGCCTGCCGGGTCTGGGTGAGAATGAGCGGCGCAGCGCCTTTTTTCTCCAGATTGCTGTATTTCTGGGGATCGCTGTGACCCTCCACCGTAATGACTGCGCCGCCGTAAGCAGAGGCAAGATCAATGACTTTGGCAAAGTCATCGGTATAAATGTCTTCCGAAAAGTCTTTCTGATTGGGCTGAAAATGAATCTCGAAACTGAATAGCTCTCCCTGTTCCAGCGTCCCCATTGCCTGCTTTTTGGCAACAACTTTTGCTACATTTTCTTCGCTGAATTTGGGCGATGTCACATCATCCACGCCTGTAAGTCCTGCTCTGAACTTGTTGTAGTCCCACTTCGCATGTTCCAACGGTTTTTTTGCTCCGAGAAGAGCAATTGAGATAAAAGCAGACTGAATTTCTTCAGTCAGCCGGTTCAGATTCCGAGGCCATTTCTCATCCCCGAAAAATTGGACATTGCCGCCGAATCCCGCAAATTCGCAGTCGCCGTAAAGACTTTCCGCATCGCCGGCGGCTTGAGAACTGTCCAAGAGAATTTCGGCAGCAGCACCGAGCATCTTTTTGTATTCCGCGGTTCGATTTTCTTTGTTTTTGAATAACTCCTTCAACTGCTGTGAGGCAATCATGAGACCATGCACAAAGCTTTCGACTTCCTGCCGATGCGTCTGAAAAAAATCGCTTCTTACCGCATAAACATCTGCAATAATTCGATTAGCAGTTTTTGTGGAAAGCATGATTTTTGCTCCTTTGACAGAGCCTTCCGCGCCGGTTCCGACCGCGCCGTTTGAGGTGAGCATCAGACCGTCGGGAATAATGACAAAAGCAGCGTCCACATCTTGCGAGTAAAGGGCTTCAACTGGTGTGTTGTCCGTTCCGGTAAGGTCTTTGGTCCAGCGGATATTGACATCGCTCATGGAAAGTCCCGCATCTTTCAGAATTTTGGCGAGATAATCCACATGGGGACCATAAGCCTGAAGCGCAACGGTTTTGTTTCTCAGGTCTTTTGCCGTGCTGATGCCGGGTTTCACGACGAGACAATCGCCGCCGCTGCTCCATGTCATGAGATAAATGATAATCGGGCGGGTTCGGGGATCACGGGAAATCACATCGGCTGCCATGTTCATCATTCCCATTGTTCCCCGAAGAAAAGGCGTTTCTCCTCTGAGATAAGCTTCAATCTGCTTTTTGAAGTCGTCTTCTCTGAGCAATTTGAATTTAAGACCTTTTTGCCCGAAAATGCTGTTGCCGGTTGTAATGGCGGAATTGCCGTTTGCCAGAACGGTAGCAATGTCGCCGCCCCAAGTGATGAGCGGCATCTGAACCTGCTGCTGTCCGGCTTTCACATCTCCTACGCTCGTACTAATGACTTGTCCGAGCGGGGGGGACTGAACATAGCTCACAGCATAGCCCGACACAGAGACAAGCACAAAAAAAGCTGTGACTGCCGTAAAAAACATCATGCGTTTGAGATTCATAACATACTCCTTTCTTTAAGTTTTTTGGTAAAATAAATAAAAATGAATGTCTGCTTTTACTCCCATGAATCTCTTTCCCTGTTGACATATTCCTGAGCGTCAATGCCTTTCCAGATTTCTTTTCCCACACCTTTAAGGTCATAAATATTAAGTTTTGAGTCTTTTTCTAATTCTTTGGACAGTTCCGGCAATATTTTGGAGATGAGCATCATTTTCTCTGCGGTTGTCAGTTTTAGAATTTCTTTATAAACTCTTTGCATCTCAGAACTTATCATGGTTTTTTAACTCCCTGTTAATAAAACAAAAAGAGGTAGTAGTGCAATGTGGAAATTCTCAACGCCCCGCTTCCAATTCGATCATCTTTCTTTTCTGCTCGCTTCCTCCGCCGAATTGCCCCACAGAACCGTCACTTTTAACAATTCGGTGACAGGGAATCAGGATAGGAAAAGGATTTTTGGCAAGCGTTGTTCCGACAAAGCGATACGCCCTCGGACGGCTGATTGTTTCGGCAATGTTTTTGTATGTCCGTGTTTCTCCGTAAGGAATGTCTGCAACGGCAAGAAGAACCGTCTTTTGCAACGCTGTGAGTTGGCTCATGTCCATCCATTCCCAGCAAGGCTGAACGGTTTTGCCTTTGAAATAAGCGATGATTGACTCAGACACGTTGCGGGCGTTTTTATTTGAACCGGCTTTTACTGATTCTGCTTTTTCAAGAGACGAGAGGAGCAATTTTTTGTTTACTCGCGGCAGCAGAATTTTGCTGAGTACAAAAGGCTTTTCCCGGAATATCAGGCCTGCATATCCGAAATCTGTCTGAAAAATCAGGTGGTATGAATTGCTATTATCCTGCATGACAATGTCTCCTTATGGTAAGTTGCAGCAGATATTTTATTTCTCGCAAAGGCGCAAAGACCGCAAAGAAAAGCCCCATTGCATCAGATATTTACTTATGTCTCTCTGCGTTCTTTGTGTTCTTTGCGAGAGACTTTTTTTTCAAAAATCACTCATAGTCGCCGACTAAGGTAAACGCGCCCCAGTAGCCCGGATGCGGATAGCTTCTCTTGACATGTAAGATTGCCCGGCGCAGGCTTTCTGCCTTGCTGTGAGTGACATATTCCCGGTAGAACTGCTTAATCAGAATCGCTGTTGACAAATCACTCACGCGCCACAGGGTAGAGACAATCGTATGCGCGCCCGCGTAGAAAAAGGCTCGGTTCAGACCGATCACATCATCTCCCTCGGTGACTTTGCCGAGTCCGGTCTGACAGGCACTCAGCACCACCATATCCGCGTTGATTTTGAGTCCGAACACTTCGGCAGCTTCAAGATTGCCGTCAGCGTCCATGTCTTTTGCTAGTTTTATCGCAGAAAAAAGCGGATTGATCGGATCAAATTCGCCGTGAGAAGCCATATAGATGATACCGAAGTTTCCGATGTTGCGAATCACCCAGCTTTCCGTAGCTTTGTCTCTTGTCATAACGGTAATGTTCGGAAAATTCCACTTGACCGAATCCACCTCATACTCTGTGAAAGGAAGTTCAAACGCACTATCACCGAGGTCCGGGTTTCCGATTGCCAGCACGTTTACATTTTTCTCCCGAACCCGCTTGCTCAGGGTGTAGTTCAATACACTTGCGCCCGGAAGGTAGAATAAAGGAAACCGATCAATGAGAAAATTCTTCCGATCCGACAACGCTGAGTAGGAAAGGTAATGCAGGGGCCCGTACGGAATAATCCCTAAAATTCTGACATCTTGAATCTCCGGCATGACCGGTTCTATGAGATATTTGAACAATTCCTCAGATTGCGCTTCAAGCGGCTCCAGATTTTGAATCATTCGCCGAAAATCAAGAATCGCCTGCCCGAGAGAATCCCGTCCCATAGCCGTGCGAAAAAGTTTTACGCCCTCATGCCGGATGACCCAGCAAAAGATTTCATCGGGCAGCACATAATAGGCAAGCAGCGCAATCCCCGGTTCAAGCAGACCGAGTAGTTGATCTGTTTTTATCGGCTCCACAGACACGAGAGAAGCCAATTGCGGATTTTCAGCCTGTATTTCAAGCATGACATCCTGAAGATCATTGCGAAGTGCTTGTAATGCCGCTTGATACATATTACGCTCCGCATCATCGTCAGACTGGGCAAGCAATGCCTCATGTTCTGCTATTCCTGACTTTATCAATTGCTGTCGGTTGTATAGCTCCTGATCTGCTGCCCGGCTTAATGAAAGCCGCTGGTTGCCCAAAAGATCAATGAAATTCCTTGCCCGTGACCGTTCCGCCATCTCAAATGACTCGGTAGTGCTGCCCATGTCCGCAAGGAGTTGAACCAGCGTTTCATACACGGAAAGCTTGTTCGCCACAAAACTGTCTTTGAGTTGATTGATTTTAATTTCCGCCCGAATATTCTCAATCACTTCTACTGCTTGGGAGAGAAATTTTTTCGCTGTGTTTTTATCTTTTTGGGAAAGATAGACCCTGCCAAGACCGTATAATGCCCGCCATTCGGTTTCCCGGAGCGCCATAGTGCGAGATAACTCCAATGCTTTTTCATAAGTATTTTTTGCCTCACTATTCTTTCCGAGAGCAAAAAAAGCATCGCCGAGACCAAGCATCGCTTTTGCCTCATTGATCCGATCTCCGATCCCCTGCGATTCGGACACAGCCTTTTCAAAGAAGGGAATGGCTGTTTCCATGTCTCCCATTTTCAGGTATGTGAGGGCTTTGTTGCGGAAATCATAAGCCATTGCCCAACGGGATTTCAGCCTTGTGTCAATGGCAAGCGCGTCGTCAAACGCCTTCAATGCCTCCTGATATTGCCCTGTTTCCCGATACACCATGCCGGTGTTGTTTAAAGTCGTAGCAATTTCATCATCCCGATCTTTGAGCGTTTTGACGACAGACATGGCTTTTTTTAACTCGTCAAATGCCTTGCGGTTGTCTCCCAGCGTCCACCATATCAGACCGGAGGTATTCAGAGAAATGACTTGCATAAGCGGGAAGTCATTCTCTTTTGCGATATGGTAACATTTGCGTTGCAGTTGAAATGCTTCTTCATATCTCGCCTGATACCAGGCGTTGTTTGCCTGTTCGATGATAATTTTTGCCGTGAGAAGCAGATTGTCTTTATCGGATTCGACAAGCTTGAATGACTCAAGATAATGTTTGTCTGCTTGGGGAAAATTTCCCAGCAGGCGGTAACATCTGCCGATGTCGAGCAGCGACTGAGATATTTCCACAGCCTGTCCTGTTTCCCGATACACGGTCAATGCCTTTGTGTAGTTCTGAATGGCAACAGCATACTGACTCAGCCGGAGATCATAGATTCTTCCGATGTTCATATACTGTGCGGCAAGCAATTCTTTTTTATCTGAACTTTTGCTCAGAGACGCGGCGGTTCTGAACTGAACCAGCGCTCTGTCATAGTTTGTCGCGTTTTCCAGAACCACACCTAAGTCCGCGAGCGCGGAGACCTGTTTGTCTATGGCTTCCAGATTTGCCAGCATTTCTGCCGCTTCTTCCAAAGCAGTAACCGCTTTTTCATATTGCTCATTCTTTGAGTAAAGCAATCCGAGCGTGAGCAAGGCTTCTGCATATTCTTCGCTGTCAGGTTTTTCATGAGTCATTGTATCTGTCAGAAGCTTTGCATATTCAATGGCTTTTTCTGTATTCTCGGCTTTATATGCGCTTTCCCGTGCAAAGCGATAGAGATTCGGGAGATAATTTTGAAAAGATTCTATCTCTTTTGCGGTCAGGATTGCGTTTTCAAACAGCGACAATGCCTCAGCAGCTTTGTCATTCGCAAATGCGTCCCGAGCTTTTACGATATAGCTTTCAAAATTTTTTGCGGCAAATTCAGAAGCCTCTTTCGGTGTCATTCCCTGATAACCGAGCAAAAGCAATTCAGAATTGCTGATGGCTGATTGGCGGTTGACGATTTTCAATGCCTCAACAGCCGATGTCTCCGAATAGACATTCAGAAAAGCTTCAATTTGCGCGGAATCGCTTGCAATCCGGTCTGAAAGAACAATGCCGGGGCATCCGCAGAGCGAGAACAGATGACCGAGGAGATAGGCATCGTCAAGAGACGCGGCGGGCAGCAGCGCAAGTGAGAGATTCGGCGCATTTTTCAACAGCTTGTCTAAGCGAAGCCTTTCACCTCTGTTGCGGATTTCCGTTCCCGGAAATGACTCAGGGTATTCTCCGGCACGCGTCGGAACCGAAGAAAAGAAAGACACGCTACTCGCTATCAGCAGTGTATGGAAATTAGCAACCGGAAATTGGAAATCAGCAATCTGATCGTAGGCTTGCAATGTCTTATCTAATGCCGGAATTGACAGAATCGCTCGTTTGAAGGGTTTTCGATTTTTCACGGAACGGACAAAATGCGTTCCGCTCAATGCAAAAGATTCATATCCCTGAACTTCAGCAGGATTTTCATAGACAAGATATATCGAATCCTTGCCATGAATATCAAGCTTTTGCAGAGAATCCTCAGTCGCCGCTTTTATCTCATCTCGCGTCAGCGTAAAGAGAATAAATTCCTTATCGTTGACTTTAAAGACTCGAATCAGTTTGCCATGTTCGGGAAGGTGTTCCATGACATCTATGGCTTCCGCAGGCTCAGGTCCGAAAAAGGTAAAAATATCCGCAGACTGTTCATCTGCCCGCAATGAAATGGCTGCCGCTCTGACCTCCCTGTATTGCTCAATGATGTCTCGGAAATCGGAAGGATTTTCCGCTTCTTGAGCATGAACGGCAAGACCCAAAAGTATCATCGCCTGTTCGCGTGTTTCCGCATCCGGCAGAGAGCGAATCGTGTCCGATAATTCCTCATTGTCTTTTCCGAGTTTTGACTGCACAAACTCAAGTTCACGAGTCAATCTTTCCTGCAAATACTGCTTTTCTTCGCCTTGAGCCTCGCCTGTCTTTCGGCGTAATTCGCTTATCTGTTTTAATTTCGGATAGATACTATGGTAAAGTCTTTTCTCTTTTTCCGATAGTTCGCCGAATAGAAAAGCCATGCGATTGAATCGCTCTGTCTCGGAAAGTTTTTCTGCAAGATTAAATGCCTCTTCTGCTTTACCTCCTTTGACTAGACTAGCGACTAAGGGCGCAAACGCGTTTGTGATTTCCTGCGGCGCACATCCCGCATTCAGCATCGTCACGAAATCTAATTTCTCAAACGCTTCTTCAAGCCGCCCCAGTCCTGCCAATGCCCTCCACTGCAAATCCGGCAACATGCCTCGCTCGGATAGTTCGAGAGCTGTTTTAAAATGCACGGCGGCGTTTTCATCTTCTCCCAAGTCAAGCGCAACGCGGGCAGTGTTCAGATGTAGCGTGGAAACAAGCGCAATTTCTTCTCGGCTGTATCGCTCATTGTCCTTTTCTTCAAACAGGCGAATCCCTTTGAGAAAATGATCCGCCGCATTTTGCAGGCTTCTGATCTTTTGGATTGAAGATTGAAGTGAAGAATCATGACTTGTCAACCGCAAATCTTCTATCAGATAACAGCCCATTTTGTTGTGATATATTGCCGCAACAGGCTTTCCTGCAACAAAAGGGTTTTCAGCCAGCAAATTGCTCGTTTTTTTATCGAGTTCATCTAATTGAAACGGAAAACGACTTTCTACTTTAACCTTAGCCATATTTGTGACGTTAATAGCCGAACTGACAGGGTTTTTCATGCGGAGAGACAATTCTGCGGAACGCCGGAAATACTCAAATGCCTCATCAAATTTTCCGCGTGTATATGCGATATGTCCGGCTCGGTGATACAGCAGAGAAACGCCGTAAACTTCTTTGTCTGAAATGACTTTATCCGAATATGGGGCGAGTTGTGCTTTGACGGCTGCTTCTGCCAGCATCAGCTCGCCGAGTTCGATGTGAATACGAGACAAAAATGCCTCCGCAAGTCTTATCTCCTGCGCTGCGGAAAAACCGTGCGCTGCCTGAGTCGTGTCGCTTTCATCAAGAGAAACCTGCGCGGCAACATTCACAAGACCTTTTCCCTGTGTCGGCTTTTTCTCAGGAACGCCGTATTGCTTTACAAGTGCAATCACTTCGCTGAATGCTTCCGCCGCTTTTCTGAGCAATTCTATTCGCTTCTCGCCGGTAAATGTTCCGGCGCTCATATAAATATTGTAGGCTGTAGAACGCTTATTTTTCGGCAAATTCTGATACAATGCCAATTGCTCATTCAAGGTGAAAGCCTCCTGAAAAGTTTTTGCTGCTTTGTCCCAATCTTCTCTTTCCTGATAAGCCAGCGCGAGACGATCCAGCATTTCCGCTTTCAATTGAATCAGACGTTCAGGGAAATCAAGAGATTCCCGCACTTTCATCATCATGCTTGAAAGACTTTCCACGGCAGGCGGCGAAAGTTGAGGGGCAAGCGGCGCCAGCTTTTGATTCAGTTTTTCCTGCTCAGAAAGAAGTGCTTCTACTCCATTTTTGTATGCTTTCCATTCCGGAGAAGGAAGAGAGATATTCACCTGTGTCAGCTTTCCTAATTTGCAATTGATTTCTGACTGTGATGTTGCCATGATTTTAGATTGTTCAGCAATTAAATTATCTCTCAAAGCCGGAGAGATAATTCTGTCCATGACATAGCGGTTGATTTTGTCGAACGCGGCGGACGCCTGCTTGGGTTCTATGCGGGCATTGATGAGGTCAAGGGCTTTTGTGAACGCTGAAACGGTCTTTTCGGCTTCTCTGACCTGAAACGCTGCCGCGCCCAGCCGTGTGTAGAACAATATTTCTGTGTTCGGATTGTCAAAAGGTTGAACAGCATCTAAACGCAGGCTGTAATACTCAAATGCCTTGCCGTGCTGTCCCAGCAGATAATAGACATTGCCGAGATTGAGAAGCAGATTCGCGGCGTTATCCGGGTTGTTTTTATGGTCGTTCAGGAAGTAGGCTTTTTTGTATGACTCAAGCGCGGCTTCTAACAGCCCTTTTTCGCCGTGAACTGTCTCAAGCACTTCGAGAACATAGCCGAGGGTCTGATGAAAATATTCTGACTGTCCGCTTCGATTCACGGTCTGAAGCAGCATTTTTCGGGCTTGTCGAAGCGAGTCTTTGTCTTCAAGGTAGGTGAGACACAGCGCGACGTTATATAAGGCAATCGTATCATTCGGATTTGACTTCAATTTTCTGCGATAATCCGACAACACGGCGTGAATATCTTTGGAAGCCGCAGCGCATTTGATATAGCCCCGATGCGCTTCTATGATTGTCTCGTCGTAGTCAATGAGTTCTTTGAAATTCTTGCGCGCCGATGGAATTTCTCCGAGCCGATAGAGAAATTCCCCCGCCGCGACTGACTTGCGGATATACCCTGCCCGAGCCAGATGATAAATCCTGTCGTCGTAAGGTCTGAGAGCAATTTCAGTTTCATAAAGATCAAGCGCCTGACGAAATCTTTCCTCTCGGTAGAGAATTTCGGCAAGCGCAAGGCGGGCGGCGGCAGTCTGAGTCATTGTCGCATTCGGAAACAGTTCTATGACCTGACGATACACACTCTTTGCTTTATCCCATTCGTCCGCGGCAAAATAGGCATCTCCGGCACGATTCAACGCGCCTGCGGAGAGAATCGGATATTTTTCCTTATTCTCATCGGCAATTTTGCGGAGCAGTTTTATCTGCTTGTCAAGATTCGTATTTTCCGTTCCGCTCATTGAAATCTTGATGATACGCTTGACCGCATCATCTGCCCGCGAGACATCCGGATAAGATTTGATGACAGCGAGATAAAGCGGATAGACTTTCTCCGGGTTTCCGATCAGGCTGTAAACATCTGCTTTGAGCATCATGGCTTGGGCAACCTGCTCTTTTTCCGAGTTCAGGAGCGAAAAACCGAGTGATTCGGAAAAACTCGTTTTCTCGGCGGAATAGTGTTCTATAATGCCGTCAAGCAATTCTAATGCGTTTCGGAGCGAAGCTGAATCTTTTCCATATTCTATCAGCAGTTCAGCGCAGTTGATGTCAGCTTCGTATCTGACAAAAGATGACTGCCCCGCCGCTGTTTGCCTGAGAGCGGCGCAGCCGTCTTTTATGAGTGAAATCTGTTTGGAGTTATTCTCAGGCTGCTCCAACTGCGACTTGAGCCGCGTCACGGCTTGTTCGATAAGTGAAAGCGATGACTCGGGCTGAATCTCAGCGTAGTTTTTCCTGACGATCTCAAATGCCGAATCCGCGGCTTCGGGCATCTCAAGCTTTTGATAAATCTTTCCGATTTCATATCCCGCTTTTGCGGCAAATTCGGTTTTATCTGAATATATCTCCAATATCTTATAATAACCAAGCAAAGTGAGATAAGGATCAGCCGGTGTTTTCAGCGAAATTTCTTCCGCCAACTTCACCTGCTTTTCCACCGTATCCAATGCCGGAATTTCGCCGTCTGTGGGCAATGCCCGGCAATTGCTCACGCCGCCCTGAGTTGAGAGAAAAAACAGCTTCAAACCCGCAATTCGAGGCTGAAAAGCGGAATGAGTTGCACGGGTGAGGGGTGAGAGGTGAGAGGTGAGAGGTGAGATATTGTATATTACAGCATTGTCTTCACGCGCGGCGATGCGGGAAAAGAAAAGAGATTTGCCGTCCGCCGACCATGCAGGGGAAAAATCCGAGTGGGAACCCTGAGTCATTTGGCTTATCTTTCCGCTTTGCAGGTCTGAGATAAAGATGTCTCCGTCCGGAGCATTCCGATAAGAGACAAATGCAAGCTGTCCGCCGTCCGGCGATACTGAGGGAAAAGCAGCATTTTTTATGAGTGTTTTTAAATTGTTGTTTTCATTTTCCCGGTTTTTTGAAAGCGATTTCAAATCTGAAGAGACAATTTGAACATTATCAGGCGTGATTTGATGAAAATACAAAGTGTTGCCGTCAGAAGAAAAACACGGAGCCGCATCTTCCGTATCTCTGCCGGTAAGACGAACCGGTGCCGGCTTCTGAGTCTCCCGCTCTGAATCGAGAAAAGCTTTGATGTCAAGCAGATAAATGTCGCCTTTTGCATCAAAGGCAGTTCCGGTATAAGCAATGTATCTGCCGTCGGGTGAAAAAGCAGGCGAAGATTCTTCCGAAGGATCATCCGTGAGCCGCCTCGGCAAAACAGCCACAGACGGGTCTGCCGAACCCAGCCACAGATCGGGAAAGCCTTCGCGGGCGGAAGTAAAGACAAGCCATTTGCCGTGGCCGGATACCGCAAAATGAAGCACCGGATCGGTTTCCGCTGTGATTTGTTCCGGCTCATTGACAGGCAATCGTTTCGGAGCGTTTTTTTTGAAATGCGCTGTCTGCGTATTTCCGTCTTCAGCCCTGCAAGGCAGTATCCATGCTGACAGCAGCAGCACAGAACATATCAGACAACAAGCTGTTTTAATAAAATATTTTGAACGCATAAAAAAAGTCCTTTTTTCAGACGGCGGGGACGCAACCTTTATTATATTTATATTTATCAGATAAACATTCCGAAATCAAGCAAATCAGAGATCAGCATTTTTTTAAGAAGTATTCAGGTTGACCGTAAAAAATTCTTGTGCTATAAATACGGGTTATCGGTTATAGCTTCGTTAAGAAATGATAATGATAAAGTATCGGAGACAGTGACGTTATGACGCAATTCAGCATTCCTGACACAGATTATATGTATTCCGGGCATGTGGGATGTCCCGGATGCGGCGCGACTATTGCCGTAAAATTCGCCATGAAAGCCATGGGCGAAAAAACGATAATGGTCGTTCCAGCCTGCTGCTGGGCGGTAATATCGGGGCAGCATCCCCAGACAGCTTTGAAAATACCGATTCTGCATACGGCATTTGCAACATCCGGAGCAACAGCGAGCGGGGTCCGGGCAGCATTGGACATGAAAAAAGATACGGAAACAACAGTCATGGTCTGGGCAGGAGACGGCGGAACTTTTGACATCGGATTTCAATCTCTTAGCGGCGCTGCGGAACGAAATGAAGATTTTATCTATGTCTGCTATGATAACGAAGCTTATATGAATACCGGCGTTCAGCGCAGTTCTGCCACGCCCTACGGCACATGGACCACCACCACGCCTGTGGAAAACTGGAAACACAGCCGCAAAAAAAATATCGTGGAGGCTCTTGCCGCGCATCGGATTCCTTACGCCGCCACTGCCAGCATCGCCTTTCCCGAAGACATGATCCGAAAATTTCAGAAAGCGAAGGAAATCAAAGGCGGAACAAGATTTATCCATGTGTTTGCGACTTGTCCCACAGGCTGGCGCGCGCCGACGGAAATGTCTGTCAAAATCGCCAGACTTGCGGTTCAGACCAATGTTTTTCCGCTGTATGAAGTGGAAAACGGCGTCGGCTATACGCTGAATTACAAAGGCGGGCTGCCTGTCAGAGATTATCTGGAGACTCAGGGCAGATTCAAGCATTTGAAAAATGAAGATATAAATCAGATTCAGAAAAACGTGGATGAGGACTGGGGGCTTTTGCTGCGGAAAGCCGGTTCTGCGTGAAACAGTGGAGCGGGGAGCGTCCATGCCGAGCGTTCCCTGTCACTTTGAGCGAAGCGAGAAATTCCGTTCACAGGCACAAGATTTCTCCTCACTTCCTTCATCGAAATGACAGACGGGGGAAAAACTCCCGGTCCCCCTCAATATATACTGATCCATTTTTGTTTTTTTTGCCACAGACACACGCAGACGCACACAGACAGATATCCGAAAACGAAATGCGGCAAACATGCAGAAAAAATGCCGCAAAAAATCAAAGGTGTTGTCGGAAGATTCACCGAAACAGACAGTTATATATTTATGACTGATATGATGAGTTTTTTGAAATCACAATCGGAGATAATGCCAATGCGTATTTCTATCGAATTAGATGAAGAAGTGGTTGATCGCGCCTATCAATTGACCGGCACCGGCGATGTGCAAAGCGTAATACAAACCGCCTTGCATTTATTGCTGAAACATCATGCCGCAACAGTAAAACCCGTTGTTCCGCATTGCCGCTTACGCGATGAACCGGCTATCGGCATGTGGAAAGAAAGGCAGGATATGCAGGACAGCACCGAATGGGTACGCAACCTGCGGCGCAACGCGTGGCAGCGGAAGAAAGCGGAAATTTGAGCATGATACTTGGTGGATACCGATATTTTGATTGATAATTTGCGCCGGATCGAAACAGCAATCACACGTTTAGAGCAAGAAGAACAACGCGCTGCTCTTGCTATCAGCAGTGTCACTCGTTGGGAATTGTTGTCAGGCTGCTCGGCTGCCGAACATACTGTTTTTTTTACAATATGAGATAAATAGGACATTATCGGAAATAAAGGACCGAACTGTCCGCAAAAACGCAAAGACCACAAAGCCGCAGGAAATAGAAGGCTGTATTTTTTCTTTTCTTTGCGCACTCTGCGTGCTTTGCGAGAGATAAAAAGGTTTCTCGCAAAGCCCGCAAAGTTCGCAAAGATTTAAAAGATTATTTTTTCTTTTCTTTGCGCTCTCTGCGTACTTTGCGAGAGATAAAGTTTCTCGCAAAGCCCGCAAAGTTCGCAAAGAGATTAAAGGGAGCAATTTGTCATGTCTGACAATCTGAAATGGAAAGCCGGGCTGCTTTCCTCAAGTATGCCGCTGGAATTGGAGGCGTCCCGGACACTTGTATCCAAAGGCTTTGCTGTCAGTTCAAATTATAAATACGATCAGAACGAATCCGGATTTATCAATGATTTTTCGGTTGACATTCACGCAAAAGCTTATACGCCCTTCTCCGGCTCGCAGAAAAAGGGAGCGACCGCACAATTGGAATTGCTCATTGAGTGCAGACAGAGACATCCGAAAACCGCATGGCTCTTTATGCCGGACGCCAATATGTCGGACAGTTCCCCGGTGACGCGGGGAAATACCATCCGCATGGTTGACAAATTTTCTTCTTACATTATTGAGTCAAATGCCGGAGCAGTTTTTGACGAAAAAATGCCGGTTTGTCAGAAAGGCATTGAAATAGACATGGAAGACGGGGAAGCAGACGAATCCGCAATCAGGCAGGGTGTTGACCGCTTGCAGAACGCGCTCCCGCACCTGCTGACGGAAAATGTGCTGGCTTATATTGAGGCAAATCCGGCAGAGAATATTCCTTTCCTGTTCTGCCCGATTTTTCTTACAAATGTCCGTTTGCTCGTGATGAACAGAGACACAGGCATCGAACAGATTGAGGCATGTTCCGATATTCACGAAATTGCTTCCGAAGTTACCTATTTAATGATGAAAACGGATTACAATTCAGATTTCAAATCCCGGTGCGTGAATGAAATCCGGCGGCTTGAAGAACTTCATACAAGTGAAGAAGCCATGATTGTTGAGCGCAAGCGGGCTGCATATTATGAAAGCCCTTTCAATCTGCCCTTTACAATTATAGATGCGCTGATTGCCGCAGACCGCTATTATATGAATGCTTTTTTCACTCAGTTTGTGATATGCAGTCACTCACACTTTCCGGACTTTGTTGAAACGGTAAAAGATACGGTTGAATCTGCATTGGAAACGAGGAAATATTTGGGTTTTAAGTGTTAGAATGAGACATAAAGGAAACTTTGGCGATGTTGAATATTCAGCAGCTTATTATCGAGCCTTTTGTGCAGGAGATCAAAGATTCATATACACGGGCTTACGGACTTGTAGAACCCCATTTTGCCAATATTATCGAATGGATGGGGCATCTTGCCCTTGAAAATATCTCCAACTGCGACGCGTTGTATCACAACGTGGAGCATACTATCATGGTGACGATGTGCGGAAAAGAAATTCTCCGGGGAAAACACCTGAGTGAAGGCGGCGTATCTCCCAAAGACTGGCTGCATTTTATGATGGCATGTTTATGCCATGATATCGGTTTTGTGAGAGGAATATGCAGACAGGACAAAGGCAATGCTTTTGCCACCGGCGTTGAGGGAAAAATGGTGACAATGCCCCCGGGCGGCACCGACGCTGCCTTTGCCCCTTATCATGTGGATAGGGGAAAACTCTTTATTTACGAGCGATTCGGCGGAAAACTGCTTGTCAATACTGATGCAGATTCAGTGGCTTCCTACATTGAAATGACTCGCTTCCCGATCCCGGACGACGAATTTCACAAAGACACGAAAAGTTATGCGGGATTGGTAAGAGCCGCAGACCTGATCGGACAGCTCGGCGACCCCGGCTATCTGCGTAAAATTCCGGCGCTTTTCTATGAATTTGAGGAATTGGGAACCAATGCGAAAATCGGCTATAAAAACCCGGAGGACATGCGGAAAAGCTACGCCAAATTCTATTGGAATGTGGTAATGCCTTTTATTCAGGAGGGATTGCGATACCTGCGGATTACTCAGGAAGGCAAACAATGGATTTCCAATCTTCACTCGCATGTGTTTTCAGTTGAACATGCCCATAAATCTTAAACAGAAATTAGACAGGCTCTATCTCACGTATAACCGGCGGGAGTATGTGCATCCGGACCCGCTTGAATTTCTCTACGCTTACGAAGACCTCCGCGACCGGGAAATTGCAGGGCTGATAGCCTCTTCGCTGGCTTACGGCAGAGTCGCCCGGATTTTGAAAAGCGTTTCCCATATCCTCAGCATCATGGGACCATCGCCCTGTCTTTTTCTGGAAAAAAACAATCACGATGCTTTTCGACATTTATTTGCGGGATTTCGTCACAGATTTGCAGATGAAACACATATCTCTTCTCTGCTGACCGGCGCAAAGCATGTGGTTGAAATATATGGCGGATTTTACGAATGCCTGCTTGCCGGTATGAAAAAGACAGATGAGACAATAACACCGGCGATGTCTTTTTTTGCTCAAAAACTTACGGAAACCGGCGGCTGCGGTCATCTCATTCCGCTTCCGGAACGGGGGAGCGCGTGCAAACGGCTGAATCTGTTTTTTCGCTGGATGATCCGAAAAGATGAAGTGGATCCGGGGGGATGGGATGCGATTCCTTCATCTTTGCTGATTATTCCTTTAGATGTCCACATACACAGAATCAGCCTCCGTCTGGGTCTGACGGCTCGGAAACAGGCTAACATGAAGACAGCGCTTGAAATTACTCATGGCTTCAGAAAGCTTTCTCCCGAAGACCCGGTTCGCTATGACTTTGCGCTGTCGCGCTTAGGCATAAGAGATGATCTGAATCCGGAAGATTTCCTGCATGAATCATGACTTATCAGCTTTGCCTGAGACCTGTTATAAAAAGAGATTCTTCGCTGCGCTCGGAAGGTTGCCGAGCCTGCTCCTTCGGCTTCGCTCAGGCAGCGCGCCGGTTGTTGAGCTTGTCGAAACATTGAGCCTGCCGATTTACAAAAAAAGGAAAATATTGAAACCCTTTTTTTAAAGGGGGGAAAGCGACAAAATCTGAAAGGAAAATATATGAACAGAGAGACAACGAATTCTGATAACTCAGAGATGCGAAACGAGTATGATTTTTCTGAGGGTGTCAGAGGAAAGCATTATAAAGCTTACAGGAAAGGACATACTGTCATTATAAAAAAAGAGGACGGGACAGGCTCTGTGCAATATTTTACTCAGGAAGACGGCGCGGTGATCCTTGATCCTGATGTAAAAGCTCATTTTCCCGATTCGGAATCGGTAAACAAGGCATTACGCACGCTGATTGCTCAACGGTAACAACATGCACAAGATTTGACAACCCTTTTCTTAATAACAATGACAAAAGTCGTCAAATCTTAAATCTGCTATTCCGCCGTCTCAGTCAACTCGGCGATTTTCTTTTCCAACTCGGCAAGCTTCTTTTTCATTTCATGGAGCATGGGTATTATCCGCTGAACCCGGAGCCGGAGTTTGTGCGGGGGACCCGGAACATGCCTGCAAGCAATTTTCATGCCGTTTTCTTCCCTGAAAGAAATGTGCTGTATTGCATCTTTTTCTTGACTTTATATGTCTGTTATTATAATTGACGCTTTGGTAAAAAATAGGATTCTTATCAGAATATGAGAGGGAAAAAAATATGAGCGTCAAAATCATTATCAGCGACATTCTGAAAAAACGGCATGATAAAGTAGCGGAATTGGAAGTGGTCCGCAGGGACCTCGGCGGACTCGGAAAAACCATTGAAAACCTCG
>JAIFKL010000310.1 GCA_020049595.1 Desulfobacteraceae bacterium | reverse complement strand
CCGAGGCAGAGCGGGTTTAAAACCCGCTTTACTTTATCCGAGGCAGAGCGGGTTTAAAACCCGCTTTACTTTATCCGAGGCAGAGCGGGTTTAAAACCCGCTTTACTTTATCCGAAGTAGAGCGGGTTTAAAACCCGCTTTACTTTATCCGAGGCAGAGCGGGTTTAAAACCCGCTTTACTTTACAATTATTTTCTGTTTCCGTATTCCGCATAAGCCATGGCAACGGTCCGGTAAACCAGATGCGCCAGCTTTGAGAAAGGCAGAAATGCAAACAGGTTGAACACAAACACAAGGTGAATGAAATACAGCGTGTAGGAAAGCCCTGCTGCCCCCGCCAGTCTGGTGGCTTCCGTGAGCATACCGCTGAGACCCACGCCCATCACAATGATCAGCAGATACCAGTCTTTGTAAACCGTTGTCTGCTCTTTGTTGGTAAGGCGTTCTTTTATCATCAGGGCGCTGCCGATCACCAGCGCGATGCCGGAGACATTTGCTAACCATTTCACCGGATTCCACTGGGAATAAGGTCCGTGAATCTGAAGCCCGTACAATGCCACAAAGAAAATACCGGTAACAATAAACAGCCCGATAAAACTGTAAAACACCATCAGATGCGATGTAGCCCGCTCCTGATTTTCGCCGCACTCGGAGAATTTCTTGTGTTTGAGAATCGTGGGCAGCACGCGCCACAATGCTTTCAGAAATTCCACCGCATCAATTTTTTCCTTATCGGTTTTGCCTTCTCTCAATGCGTTTTCGTGCATGTCGCCCAGAAATCGTCTGAGACCCAAAGCAAAGATCGCCACCACCCAGAGGGACGTGGGAACCATGATAAGGTCAACGAGCCATGTGGAGAAGAATTTGCCGTGAACAATTTCTTCGCCGCCCGGACTGAAGTTCAGCCAGTTCACGCCGAAAATTTTCAGCACAATGCCGAGTGCAAGAAAGATCACAGCCGGAATCAGCAGCAGAACGAGGAATTTGTCGGGATCATTCACCATTTTGCCAAGGGCTTTCGGTGCCGCATATTCCGTAACCGCATACGCACGAATCGCGCCGAGCGTATCCCCCGGTTTTGCGCCCCGGGGACACAGCGCGGTGCAGTCGCCGCAGTTGTGGCACAGCCAGATATCGCCGTTGCCCACGAGCCGGTCTTTCAGCCCCCAGGATGCGGCAATCATTTCCTTTCGGGGAAAGGGCCTGTTGTCCGGGGAAATCGGACATGCCACCGAACAGGTCGCACACTGAAAACATTTTTTCAGCGTATCCCCGCCCATTTTCTGAATCTCCTTGATAAACTCCACATCAGGCTCAATCAGATATTTATCCGCCATTATATGGAACCTCCTTTGATTGAGAATTGAGAATTGAGAAATAGGAAGTGTTTATTTCTCAATTCTCAATTCTCATTTCTCAATAATTAAAATCCTTTGAACGGGTTGGGACCCAACGCTTCCACTTCTGCCACAAAACCGTTGATGATTCCGGGAAGTTTGTCGTATTCGTCAATTGCAACCTGAAACTGCCGTACCCGCTCCATTTCCAGTGCAAGGCTTGCCAGCGCATCGCCGATTTTTTTCATTCGGATGTCTGCAAGTTCGCTTCCTTTCACAAAATGGCACTGATAATCGTCGCCGTGTTTGCAGCCCAGCAGGAACACGCCGTCCATGCCCTGTGAAAGCGCATCTTTGATCCAGATCACGTTCACGGAACCGAGACATCTGACCGGAATAAAACGCACATCCGCAGAAAAGCTGAGTTTGTTCAGACGGATACGCGTCGTTTTCGCAAACCAATCCGAGAAAACGCAGGGGCGGTTCGGAATAATCATCGCTGGAAGGCACTTTGACGGCTTTGACCATAGAACCGATGCTGTCAACATTGTAATCCGCAAAGCCGATGATGCGCTCAGGACATGCGCCCATGCAGGTGCCGCAGCGTCTGCAACGGGTGGGATTCGGCTTGGGCGTTCCTTTTTCATCGTCATCCAGCGCGCCGAAAGGACATTCTTCTGTGCAGCGTTTGCACTGGGTGCATCTCTGGAAGAAGAAATCAGGGAAAGTCATGTCGCCGGACCGGGGATGAACCGCAACGCCTCTGTTGACCGATTCCAGACACTGAATCGCTTTCAATGCCGCGCCTGTAGCGTCTTCGATACATTCTTCCATCGTCATGGAACGGCGGATGCAGCCTGCCGCATAAATGCCTGTCCGCTGGGTTTCATAAGGAAAGCAGATGAAATTCGAGTCGCAGTATCCGTTAAACAGACCGATATCACGGAATGCAGGGCCCTGACGATACGCCAGATTCACCACCGGATCATCCACTGTGACCGGGACCATACCCGTTGCCAGAACCACCATGTCTGCTTTGACTTTGATCTTGTCGCCCAGAAGCGTGTCGTTGGCTTCCACAACTAAACCAGCGCCGTTTTTGGACACGCCGACCACGCTGCCTTTGGTCAGGAAAATGCCCGGATCCTGCTGAACGCTTTTGTAGAAATTCTCGGAAAGTCCCGGGGTCCGCATGTGCTGATAGAAGATATATGCTTTTCCGTCTTCATAATCTTCCCGAATATATGTTGCCTGCTTGAGAGAAACCAGACTTGTCACCGATCCTGCATACGCAAAATCGCTGTCGTCTTCGTTTTTGCCCGGACTTTGAATAAAAACAACCGATTTTGCTTCTTTGCCGTCTGAAGGCCTTGTGATTTTGCCTTTTGCCGCCATTTCTTCAAACTGATGGTTGGTCACAACATCCGGCAGTTCGCCGAAACCGAGATGGGCAAATTCGCCTTTTTCAGGCTGATAGGGACGCCAGCCTGCGGCAAGAATGACCGCGCCGAATTTTTCGCCCGCGGGATCAAAAGTCAGAATGTCTTTCTTGCCCTGATTGTATTCCAGATAACGCTCACGAAGTTTTTCCACATCCAGCTCTTTGCCGGATTCATCCACTTTCATTTCCGGCGGCAGCGGAAAAGGCACGTCAAATTCGGTTTTTTCACCGGGTTTTTTCAGCGTTACCGTGAAATCTCCGGGCTGTCCTGCGATACGGGCAACCACGGTGTCGGTTTTCACAGAGATGTTTTTGGAATATTTTTCCATTTCATCAATTTTTGCCTGAATCACCGGCTGAATAATATCTTCATACGGGTTTTCCAAAGGCAGTTGTTTCCGCACTTTTGCCGCGTATCCGCCGATATGAGGGGCTTTTTCCACGATGGTCACATCATATCCGGCTTTTGCCGCGTCGGTCGCCGCAGAAATACCGGTGATGCCCCCGCCGATCACCAGAATCTTTCTGCTCAGATTGTCAAGCTTGTAAGCTTCGGGAAGATTGATTTTTTCGACTTTTGCCAAGCTCATTCGCAGATAATCTTCGGCAAGCATCTGAACTCTGTCAAAATGTTCGCCGTCATCTTTCTGATCTTCCGTGAGCGCGGGAAATTCGGACCGGGGATGGGACCAGACCACCTGCTCTCTGATGTTGACCCGCTCGGTAATGCAGCCGTCAAAACGGAACACGTCAAAATTGACCCGCCGGGAACAGCCGACAATGACCAGCGTGTTGGTGCCTTCGGCCGAAATATCTTTTTTAATCAGTTCCACGCCCTCTTTTCCGCAGAGAAAAGGATGCGTTTTTACCGGAAACTTCTTGCCCGCACTGCTCAACGCTTTTATATCAAGGGTATCCCCGATGCCGCAGCCTGTGCAGATATAAACACCGTATTTTTTATCCATCATTCCTCCTGTTTGAAAATTGAGAATTGAGAATTGAGAATTGAGAAATCGTTTTTAATAAGACGGGCTCACTTCTCATTTCTCAATTCTCAATTCCTCAATGTCTGGATCGCCTTCAGTGCCATGCCCGTAGCGTTCTGGTTCGATGATACCACATCCGCAGGTTTGTTGGCACATCCTGCCGCAAACATGCCGCCTTTGTCAAAATCGTTGATGATGAAACCGTCCGCAGTGTATTTCAAATCTGCGGGAAGTTTCACGGTTGCTGCTGTGGGCTGCATACCGGTGGCAAGAACAACCATTTCTGCGGCCTGCCTGATTTTTTCACCTGTAACCGCGTTTTCAGCGACCACCGTGACATTCTTTGTCTCCGGGTCTTCACTGACTTCTGCCACCTTGCCTTTAATAAGAATGATGTTTTTGTCCGCTTTGATTTTCTGATAAAATTTTTCATAGCGGGCGCCGGGCGCTCTGAGGTCAATGTAAAATATATAGATTTTCGCTTCCGGGTATCGTTCCCGGATATAGGTTGCCTGTTTCAGAGAAGCCATGCAGCAGATATAGGAGCAATAGGGAAGATGATTCTCGTCTCTCGATCCGGCACACTGAACAAAAGCGACACTCGCAGGTTCTTTGCTGTCCGAGGGGCGCAGAATTTTGCCGCCCGTAGGTCCGTTGGGAGATGCCAGACGCTCCATCATCATGTTGGTGATGATGTTTGAATATCTCCCGAACCCGAGATTGTCTATTTTTCCGGCGTCATAAGGCTGCCATCCTGTTGCCCAGACCACAGCGCCGACATTGAGGGTGACAGTTTTTGCCTCCATGCCGAGATCAACAGCGTCGTATTTGCAGGCAGCTTTGCAGCGTTGCGCATCTTCTGTTCCCAGAATCCGGGAAGAAATCACATAACGGGCAGGAAAAGCCATTTCAAAAGGAAGATATGCGCCTTTGCTTTTGTTCATGCCGAAGTTGAATTCATTGGGAATTTCGGTCTGACAGGCAGCAGCGCAGTCGCCGCAGCAGGTGCAGTTTTCGTTCACATACCGGGGGGCGATTTTTATCGTCGCGTTGTATGAACCGGCTGTTCCTTCAATTTTTTCCACTTCCGCGAGCGTAAAAACTTTGATTCTCGGATTGTCTTTGATTCTTCTGTAATTGATTTCAAGCCCGCAGCTCGGGGGACAAAGCTTGGGAAAATACTGATTCAACTGTGAAACCCTGCCGCCCAGATAAGGATTTTTTTCGACAAGAAAAACTTCATATCCCACCTCCGCCGCCTCGATGGCTGTGGTCAGACCGCTGATGCCTCCTCCGACAACCAGGATGCTTCCGCTTTTGTTTACTGTCATGCTATCCCTCCTTTTATTGAGAATTGAGAATTGAGAATTGAAAATTGAAAAATTATTTCTCAATTCTCACTTAATAAAAACCTCCAAGCATCTGGCGACACTTGGAGGTATGTTGGTTTGAAAAAAAGGTATGAGGTCAGGGGCGGAGGCGCAGAATTTTGCGCCTCTGACCCCTCACCCCTGACCCCTCACCTCTCTTTCATTATTTATCCGGGAAAATCTTGATGTAATCTTTCTTGAACGTATCCCATTTCTGTGCTTTGGGATCAAACTTGGAGTTGACAAAACAGAACCAGTTTTTGTCATCCTGTCCCGGATAGTTTGCCTGATAGTAGAACCCGGGATAACGGGTTTCCTTGCGGAACTGAATATGACGCAGGTGAGATTCAACCGTCCAGATACGATGCAGAATTTCCCAGCATCTCATCAGTTCATGCAGATCGCCCGCTGCCAGTTTCTCAGCATCTTCACGCATGGTCTGGAGCAGTTCCATCACGATCTCCAGATTCTTGCTGGTCGTCAGGTAATACGTTGCTGTTCCTGCGCCGTATTCATGCGTGGCTTTCATCAGCCGGTACATCATGCCTTCGGGCTTGATGTAGTTGGGGTTGATGTTGACTGCCGTGGTGTAAGCGCAGTTTGCAATGAAAGTCCTTACCGGTTTGTACACAATGTCAACCAGTTCGGCTTTGTTCGGTTTCAGAGCGGGTTTGAAATCAGCATGATCTTTGGCATAGCGGACCATCTGTTTGATAGCCATACGGCCTTCGGCGTGTGAACCGGAAGAGAACTTGTGACCGGAACAGCCGACGCCGTCGCCGGCGGTGAACAGACCGTTGACTGTCGTCATACGGTTGTAAATTTTGCCGTTGTCAGCCTTGATTTTGTAAGCATCAGGCACCCATTTGAAATCCGGACCCGAAACCCAGAAACCGCAGCAGCCGGAGTGAGAACCGAGCAGATACGGTTCGGTCGGCATAACTTCGGAATTTTTCTTTTCAGGTTCGGTGTTCGTGGCGCACCAAAGGTTTGCCTGACCGCAGGTCATGTCAAGGAAGTCTTCCCAAGCTTCGGATTCCAGATGCTTGAGTTCTTTCTTGTCCATGGTCTTGCCGAGTTCTGCCAGAGCGGTCACGGTATCCATGATGATGGGGCCGCGGCCTTCTTTCATCTCGCAGAGCATCAGGTGGTTACGCAGACAGGTCGGCGTAATCGCTGCTGTTCCGTAAGGTGCGTATTTCGCAAGCTCTTTCTTTGCCGCGTCGCCGACAGCATAGTTTTCGCCCAGACCGTTCAGGGTTTTCGCCTTGAACAGCAGGAACCATGCACCCACAGGACCGTAACCGTCTTTGAAACGGGCAGGGGTGAAACGGTTTTCCATCATGGAAAGTTCCGCACCCACTCTCATGCCCAGATAATAGGTAGAGCCGGAGTTCCATACCGGATACCATGCACGGCCTTTGCCTTCGCCGACCGAACGGGGCTGATAAATGTTGACAGCGCCGCCGCAGGCGATGAGCATGGTTTTGCATTTGAGGATATAAACTTTGTTCTCACGTGTGGAGAAACCGATAGCGCCGGCAATCTGATTCGGCTTGTTGGCATCCAGAAGCAGTTCGACGATAAAAACACGCTCAAGGATGTTTTCATCGCCGATTGCCAGTTTGGCAGCTTCGGCAACGATTCTTTTGTAAGATTCGCCGTTGATCATGATCTGCCATTTGCCGGTGCGGACAGGCTGGGCACCGGATTTCAGACTGCCCATTTCAAGACCTTTTTTCCCGTCCAGCGTTTTTCCTTTTGCGTCTTTTTTCCAAACAGGAAGTCCCCATTCTTCAAACAGATAAACCGAATCATCCACATGGCAGCCCAGATCAAAGATCAGGTCTTCACGGACAATTCCCATCAGGTCATTGCGGACCATGCGGACATAATCATCAGGCGTATTGGTGCCGATATATGTGTTGATAGCGGAAAGGCCCTGAGCAACAGCACCGCTTCTTTCCATTGCCGCTTTGTCAACCAGCAGAACGGTCTGTTTGTCGGTCATCCATTTTTTTGCTTCAAAAGCAGCGCCGCATGCAGCCATACCGCCGCCAACAATCAAAATATCAACTTCTTTTTCTACAACTTCCGGGTCCTTTACGGCTTTGAGTTCACCCATCGGCTTATTTGGTAATGCCATATTTTCTTTCCTCCTGAATTTTTGTTTTTCACACTTTTCAATTTACAAAATGACATAAAACCGTATCTTCGGCGTCAAGCCTCTGATGCTTTAAACGGTTGCTTAAACAGTTGCTACCGGTTGCGGCATCTTTCTGCCTTCCGATTCTTCTGTGGAAAGCAGATCGCTTTCAAGGTCTTTTCCTTTGAGCGCCTTGTAAGCATTGGCCTGACCCTCGGGGGTTGTACGGATGGGGAACTTAAACCGTTTGACAACGCCGTTTCTGAATTTGCAGGTCCACATAACATCTTCGGTACCCAGCATCGGCATAACACTGCTTCCCATCGGAACGAAGTCAGAATAGCCTCTGACTTCGATTGCCTGGGTGGGGCAGATTTTCACGCAGGAAAAACATTCCCAGCACTGATCCGGCTCCTGATTGTAAGCCTTCATCGCGTTGGGATCCAAAACCATGAGATCATTGGGACAAATGTACATACAAGCCGTTTTGTCCCCGCCTTTGCAGCCGTCACATTTTTCAGCAATTACATAACTTGGCATTAAATACCCTCCTCACAATTGATTACGTTAATAAGTTACTGTTCCAATACGTTTCTGCTAACAACTACTTCTGTTTATTAACAAATACACACTCAGTTTTGTTTCGACAAGCTATTTCGACAAGCTCAATAACCTTCAAAAACTTTAACTGAGTGAGGGTGTATCTCCCGAAGCACGGAGAAAAATTTCCCGTGCGCCGTTTACATCTCTGTCAATGTCCATGTTTTTGACCGCACAGTCTGTTCTATGCCTGTTCAGCGATTCCCTTCCTCAAATCCTTGCGGCAACAGTCCTTCAAACCGGCTGTCAACAGATAACAGATATTTATTTCGCACACCGCTCCGCTGGGGGGAGCAGAATATTAATTCTGAATTTTGGAATACTTATAAAATCAATCATGTACTCTGAATATAAACAAAGGCGATATATATCATCTATCGTTTCGTGTTGTCAAGAACTTTTGAAGACGCTTATCACATTTTAGTTTTATTCCCCCGCGCTTCTTTTTTGCAGGCTTTGCAACTTAAAGATTGTATTCGGAATATGCTTTTGATAGAATATAACCTTTTGATTGAAAATTATGGTTCTTCCTGTTTCCGCACTCCGCGTCAATCCCATTCAGATTGACGGCGGGGAAATCAGAATCCCCCCTTGAGGGGGGTGTCTGCGCCGGGGTTCGGGGTCAGAGGTCAGGGGTCCCAGAGGGGGAACTTCCCCTGACCTCTCACCCCGAACCCCTGACCTCTCCCCCTGCGCCCCCCTCAAGGGGGGATTTTCGGGCTTAATACCAATTTGATTTCAAAGATCGGTCTTTTCAGATCGTAAAGCGATTTTGCAAATCGCTTCAAAGCGACCCAAGCTGAAAATAGATTCTGTTTTAAGCCGGGCGCTTTACAAAATACAGTAAAACCAATTCGCTGTCAGAAAATAAAAGCCGTCTTCCTTATTTCTGAGCGGAAGCCGCAGACTCTGAGGATTTTTAATATTGATAGCGAATTGGTATTATAACGCCATGTGCAACTTTTTTACCGCTTTTTTACCGCAAAGTCCGCAAAGGTTACGCAAAGAACGCAAAGACTTATCCTTGCGAACCTTGCGGAATCTTTGCGCCCTTTGCGGTTCGGAAAAAGTTGCACATCATGTTATTAGACCTCTTTCAAAAGTCAATTTTTATCCAATAAAATCAATGGGGCAAATCCCAGTTTTGAAAGAGGTCTATTATATAATAATCCGATTTTGATTTTTTACGGCATATTTTCTCAGCAGTTGTAAAACGGGTTTGAAACCCGTTCTACAGCTATGGTGTATTCCGTTTTCGGATATCTGTCTGTGTGCGTCTGCGGCAAAAAAACCAAAAGCGGATCAGTATAACATAAACTTAACATAAAAATTAAGGATTGAATTTATGGAAGATCAGATGATTCCCCTTTCCCTGAATGATACGTTCAGATTTTCATGCTCGGCAGATCTGCCATGTTTCAATGAATGCTGCCGGGATTTGAACCAGTTTCTGACGCCTTATGATATTCTGCGTCTGAAAAACCGGCTGGGCATTACTTCAGGGCTTTTTCTGGAGCGATACACGACCCGGCACACGGGTCCCGAATCCGGCTTTCCGGTGGTGACACTCAAAACAGGTCATGCTTCGGAACTCAGATGCCCCTTTGTCACTCCCCGGGGATGCAGCGTTTATGAAGACCGTCCCTCATCCTGCCGGACCTATCCCCTTGCCCGTGTGGCTTCCCGGTCCCGTGAAACCGGCAAAATTACCGAACAGTATGTGCTGATAAAAGAACCGCACTGTCTCGGATTTCATCAGGACAAGGTCTGGACGGTCAGGGAATGGATAAAAAATCAGGATGTTGAAATTTACAATGAAATGAATGATCTGCTCATGGAGATCATCAGTCTGAAAAATCGCTTCCGTCCCGGGCCTTTGGATATTAAATCCGGACATTTTTTTCATACAGCCTGCTATGATCTGGATGCGTTCAAAAACAATATCGTCAACCTGAATATAGACTCCGAGACGCTGGCTGTCATCAAAAGCGATGAGAGCGAACTGTTGAAATTCGGCATTCAATGGATCAGGCAGACGCTTTTCAGTGAGAAGTAATACCAATTCGCTTTCAAAGATCAGTCTTTTCAGACCGTAAAGCGATTTTTCAAATCGCTTAAACCGCTTGAAAAGCGGTTTTACGAGT